>JAFGQO010000120.1 GCA_016935615.1 Bacteroidales bacterium | reverse complement strand
GTACCGAAGGAGAAGGAAGTGTATTTTGTTTTACCATACCATTGTCAGGTATAAGCTCTAATGAGAAGGTAAAATAATAAAACAGCAACCGGCAGGTATTTGAATAATTTTTATATTTGCACTGCCATTGAGGACTTGTAGCTTAATTGGATAGAGCACCTGGCTACGGACCAGGAGGTTGGGGGTTCGAGTCCCTCCAAGTTCACATAAAAGAGAAAACTACCCTTGCGGTAGTTTTCTCTTTTATTTGTTTGGTGAGGCCGAGAATCTCCAAAGGGGTTCGAACCGAGCCCCCGAAGGGGGCGAGCTCACGAGCGGCTTGTGGGTAGGATTAGCGGGTGCGAGTAACCGAATCCCCCGAAGGGGGCGAGCTCACGAGCGGCTGGTGGGGAGGATATGTGGGTGCGATTAACCCCTGCTATCGCGGATTTATAATTTGGGTGAAAGTTACTATGGAAAGCTTCCCCTAATAGTTGGCCGGAAAATCCCAAAACGAATTGAGCGAAAAAAGTCTCACAAAACCCATAAAAATGCTCTTACTTCAATTGTCAGTGTTTCATTTTCATGTTAGATTATAGAAATCTGCGAGTATAAAAATAATTGTACAACATGTTGTACAATTTAAATTATTTCCCTAAATTTGCGATATGGAAATAACGACTTATTCAAATTTCAGACAGAACCTTAAAGGATTTATGGACATGGTTTTTAAGTCCAGGGTTCCTTTGTTTGTGACCCGTTCAAAAGGTGATGATGTAGTTGTACTTTCAATGACGGATTATGAAAGTATGCAGGAAACAATTCATCTTTTAAGTAGTCCTAAAAACGCAGAGCGGATTGCAATTGCATTAGAAGAATACAAACAAGGTAGAGGGGAACGAAAGGAGTTAACGGATTAATGGAATTAATTTTTATGTCTCCTGCCTGGGAGGATTACCTGTATTGGCAAAAAACGGATAAGAAAATACTTAAAAGAGTTAATGAGCTTATCAGGCAGTGCCAGAGAACACCTTACGAGGGTATAGGTAAACCGGAACCGTTAAGAGGTAACTTATCCGGATGGTGGTCGCGAAGAATAGATCACGAACACCGGTTAGTTTATAAGTTTGAGAATAATAAAATATATATTCTTCAGTGTAGAAAACATTACTAGAAGTCTCACAAAACCCAGTTTCAAATACGGAATCTTAAACCTGATAAATAATATGAAAAAAATCAGGTATGTATCAGGTTTGGAAACATGATAACCGCCTTGAAGAATTAGAAAGCTACAAATTTCTGAAACAAAAATTAGAGTATTTACATTTGAATCCTAGCTGGGATTGTACAAAATCCGTAAGACTATTTTGATAACAGTGATGGAGCATATGCCGATATTCTGGGTATACTTGCAATAAACAGGATCGAATAAAATAAATTTAGTCTGTTGCTGCATGCACGAATAACCGGGATAATTAACTTGAACGCATCCATTTTGCATCATTAATCATCTAGATATTAGCTTATAAGAGAAACTTATGGGCATGAGAGAAAATTTAAAATCTTAATCCCGTTAAAATGAAAAAGTTCCTTATTATTATTCAAATATTCCTCCTTTTCGCAGGATGTACCGAAAAAGACGAGGGTATTACTAAGTATACTATACAAGACTACCGGTTATTTATAAAAGACAACCGGATTATTGAAAAGAATTATCTCTATAATGACACAGTCAAAGCCAGAACAAAATATTATTTCACCCATACTCAGGTAAAGGTTGTGTCCTATGGGCAGGATACAACAATTCAGGAGAGCTATATATTATATAATATCGGAAAAAACGGTTATGCCGAATCAAGCATCGAATACCCTGAATCTATAATGGTTGTTGGTCTTGACTCTGTTTATACGGAAAGAAGACATTACACCTATAATTCATTGAATCAACTTATTAAAGTCGAATGCGAACATTACCATCCCAATAATGGAAGCATGTCTACTCTTTTCACATACACTTACGATGGTGAGAACATTTCAGGATGTAGCTCATATTATCCATACAGCAATTGCCATTCTCACATCACCTATGAATTGTCCTATATTCCAAGCAAAATTGATATCTTAAATTTCACCAACGGAATTTTAGGAAAAACAAATACTAAACTGGTAAAGCATATTTTAAAAGAATTATCGGGGGATTGTGATCCACACAGTCCAACAACCATTGAGTATGATATAACTTACACGCTGGATGATCAGGGCTATGTTATTCAATCCAGTGAGTCGACAAAGGATGTAGGTGATGTGAGATATCCAACCGGAAACACCTATGTAACAATAAATAACTACGATATACGGTTTCTGGATTAGATATGTGTATGTTTTATTCCGCTGATGCTTAATTTGTTTCCCTGGTCATATTACGCTTTATTATATTCATAGCTGCATACTGCTGATAACCAGGGATGCAACATATTTCTTGAACAAAAATTAGTTTATGTACAATTGAATCTGATTTATGTTTAATTGTATATGAGGATTATCTTTTATTTACCTGTAGTGGCCGAGAACCTTCAATGGGGAAATATCGCTTGATAAGAATAAAAAGTAAAAGTTTGGCAAACTTATTGTAAATTTAGTAACAAATAAAAAGTATTGGTTATGAATAAAAATATAGTATACCTGATTTTAACTTCGATAGTATTTGCTGGTTGCAGTAAATACGGCTATGTGAAATTAAATTATCCGCAACCTCCGATAGCCTACCTGCCGGAAGATGTAAGATCTATAGCGGTAGTGAACCGGTCGCTGACAAAAGAGGAAGATAAGCCTAAACAGGTGCTTGAGTCCATTGCTTCGGCCGAAGTGGCAGGATCGGATCGTCTGGCATCTGACGAATGCCTGAAGGGGGTATACGACGGGATAAACGGTTTGAACGGAATTGTTATTATGATCCCGCAAAATACAAGGTTATACGGAACAGGATCACTTAAAACACCCGATCTGCTGGATTGGAAACAGGTAGAAGAGATATGCAGTGCATCCAATGCCGACGTATTGCTGGTCCTTGAAACCTTTGATTCCAATACCGATCTGGCTATAGCCATAGCGGCAGATCAGGCTATGTCGGTTCTTCATACCGGTACTCCGGATCCGGCAATTCCGGGTCAGGTAAGGATGAATGTTGTTTCTTACTGGCGATTGTACGATCCGGTTACAAGAACCATTATTGATCAATACCAGCAATCCGACAACATAATCATTAACACGGAAGATATCGTGCCTCCCATGGGTGCACTGCGCGAAATTGCTTATGCAGCGGGAAAAGAATATATTCAGCGATTTCTACCCAGTTATTATACAGTGAGAAGAGATTTGTATAAAAGGGCCAAGGGACCGAATAAACATTTATTCCAAACCGGGTTCCGGCGTACCGAAGTCGCTAATTGGGAAGGGGCCATAGAGATCTGGAGCGGATTAACAGAAGACATAAAGCGCAAAACAGCAGGACGAGCCTGTCTGAATCTGGCTGTTGCCTACGAAGTACTTGGAAATACTGACTTGGCATTAAAATGGGCCAAAAGATCATACGAAGATTACAATGATAAACTGGGAAGAGATTACGCAAAGATACTGCTGAAAAGAAAAAACATCGAAAATTAAGGGAAACAGAAAAACGATATCATAGAAATCCCTATCAGGTGTTTTTTTACCTGCCGGTATAGGTTATTCAAAAAGACCTTCATCTCTTATAAGCATTAGTATGGCAGAATGAGGGACAATAAAGTATTTTTCTTTTTTGAAAACAATCTCAAATCCGCTTTTCTGCATATAAATTGCCAGGTCACCTTCTTTAGGCTGAAGGGGTACATATTTTACTTCGTCGCTTTTATCTTTCCATGGTTCATCAACTTCATTAATTGCAGGAATTGGGTATCCGGGGCCAACTTTTACTACATATCCTGTCTGTATTTTCTCTTTTTCCTGGATGCCCGGAGGAAGATACAGTCCCGATTTGGTTTTATCCAAAGGAGACTTTGGTTTAATAAGAACCCTGTCACCCACCATGATAATTTTATTCAGTTTTTGTTCCCCAAGTTCTAAAGTCATTGTTAACCGTTTAAAACTTATTAACTCATTCAAATATAAACAGAATTAGCGATTATGGCATACCAACAGTTATTTGTCCTTTTTTCCAAAGACAGAAAAATGAACATATCGTTTAGGATGTTCCTGTAAGTCCTTCATCAGGAGATTAAGATGATACGATGTTGAATCAAGGTTTGTATAGAGAGAACTGTCATTGATAAATTTGCCCATAGAACCTTCACCCTGATCAATTTTAGATACAATGTTCCTGACCGAATTCAGTGTGCTGTCCAGTTGTATCAGGATGGATCCTAAATCAGCACTGTCTATGGAAGAACTTATATTGGCAAGATTATCAAGGGTTTCTGCTATTTGTTCATTTTTTGAATCAAGATTATCAGTGATCTTTTCGAGATGTTCAAAGCTGTTGTTCAGGCTACCATTCTTTGATAGTGAATGGTTCAGGGATGCAAGACTTGAATTCAAACTGGATATGCTATTTCGTAAATTTTGTTCACTTTCAGGAGTCAGAACCTGATTCAATGAGATAAGAACCGTATCAATACCATATAGAATATGTTCAATCTTTGGTACAAGTCCGGTAATAACATCCATAAGACCTCCTCCCATTTCAGAATCCAGAGTGTCTCCGGAGCAGTGGTAAGTTGTATTATCACTTAGGATAAGCTCAAGATCACTTGTTGATGCAAGAGGATTTACCTGCTTTATTCTTACAACAGAATGCATTGGTATTTTCACCTTTTCCTCGAGAACTATTTTTACTCTGAATTTCCCTGAATTTTCATGATCAAATTCCAGGGAGGTTATGTTGCCTATTTTATATCCCTTAAGCATCACATTCCCCGATTCAATCAAGCCGTCTGCCCGGTCAAATAATACGTAATAATGATCCGTTGATTTCAGTATATTTTTGCCTTTTAAAAAGTTATAACCCCATATACTAATTGCCAATACGACAATAGCAATTAATCCGATTTTTGCTTCTTTTGAAATTTTCACTTGAATAAAATAAGGTTAAACAATTGTTCCTCAATAATATATGATCGCATTTTTTAACACTTCGACTTTCCTAATCGTGGTATCTTTATTATGGATAAGGGTTTCACAACATTAATTTTGTTTATCATACAACTCGTGCAGGGCTTCCTGGATGGAAATTATTTTCCCTTCTTTGATGGCTATAATAAAAGCATCAGGATATATGCTTTTCACCCATTTGCTATATTCAACAATGTCATCGTATTTTATTTTTTTGCCAACAGCATATTTGTATGCATTATTTGTCCTGAACTCCTCAACATCATGAAACTCTGAAAAGAGATCAGAATCTAAAGGAATTTCATTCGAGGAAGAAGAGATTTGAACTTTAAAATACAGAGAGGAATGTATGTCTGTTGTATCAGCATCTGCTATTATTTTCAAAGTATCCGCATCACTTTCATACAGAACTGCAGAGGAATTAGCAAAACTGACTCCGGATTTGGATTCAATATCTTCCTTATACGATCTGAAAGCTCTGAAAATAGCTGATGCAATATAATTCTGACCTTCTTCTGAATTCAGATAATCCTCTTCATCAGGATTTGTAATAAACCCGCTTTCTATAAGAACACTGGGCATAGAAGACTGAGCAAGTACCAAAAGGCCTTGTCTTCTGATACCGCGGTCTTTTCTCATCGCCCGTTCGCGAAACTGATCCTGAACCATATCGGCGAAGTTAATACTTTGTTTATCATATACATTTTGCATAACGGAAAAGATAATATAGGATTCAGGAGAATTCGGATCGAAATTCTGATACCGTGTTGTATAATCTTCTTCAAGAAGAATAACGGAGTTTTCTCTTTTTGCAACTTCGAAATTTTCATCAGAACGATGCAATCCCAGCACCAGGGTTTCAGTTCCGTATGATTTCGGATTACTCCATCCGTTTGCATGAATGGAAATAAAAAGATCAGCATCTGCTTCATTGGCAATTTCAGCACGACGATACAAAGGAATGAATTCGTCTTTTTTACGGGTATAGATAACATTAACTTCCGGTATCTTTTCTTCTATATATTTCCCCAGTTTTAATCCAATGGCCAATACAATATCCTTTTCATTCGAGTAAGTCCCCAATGCCCCCGGATCCTTACCTCCATGACCAGGATCAATTACTACGGTACGAATTTTGTAATCTTCATTGTTATTCCCATTTTGCGCTTGGGCAATAGTTGATAAAAAACACAGTATTATAATAGGAATAAGATTTAATTTGCAGGGATATTTCAGGCTTCGGTGTAAATCTTTATTCTGCATTGGAATCCTTAATTTTTAGTAGCTTTGCAGCCTTTGGAACCATATAAGACCTTTGCAAAAATAGCATTTAAATCATTATTTGTGTTAATTCGAATTGCTCTGTTTCTAACATTTCAATTTGTGCTTGTTTATAATTTGACAGCACAATCCGATGGCCTGATTTCAGATTATGATACAATTCCCGAAAATCTTTCAGGAAATGGTGTAAATGCAACTGACTCCTTGCAAATTCAGTACGACAGTTTGTTTACAAATGAACTTGACGGATCAGATACAATCAGTACAGATACTTTGGAAATAGCAAAGCAACCCAGGGAAGGGGCATTGGAGGATATGGTATATTATACTGCGGAAGATTCCATGAAAATATCTTTGAAGAAGGAAACAATGTACCTTTATGGCAATGCCACGGTAAAATACCTGAACATTGAACTGACAGCGAATTACATTGAACTGAACTATGCGAGAGAAGAAGTATTTGCAAAAGGCAGCATCGATACATCAGGGCAAGTTGTGGGCACTCCTGTATTTACACAGGGGAGTCAAAGTTTTGAATCGGATTCAATGAAATACAATTTTGGTACTGAAAATGGTATTATTTACCATATTGTAACTCAGCAGGGGGAAGGTTATTTGCATAGCGACAAATCAAAGAGGCATAAGAATGAACACATTCATGCCTATGGAAATAAATATACTACCTGTGATGCTGAACATCCTCATTTTTATCTGGCTTTAAAAGAGGCTATCATTATACCTGAAGATAAAATTGTAGCCAAAGCATCTTATTTTGTTCTGGAGGATATTCCTATTAAAGTGTTGGGTCTTCCATTCGGTTTTTTCCCGAATACCACGCGGCGGAGTTCTGGCATTTTGTTCCCTTCTTTTGGCGAAGAGCGTTACAGGGGATTTTTTTTACGTGATTTGGGCTGGTACCAGGTACTGGGAGATTACGCTGATTTCAGAATACTGGGCGATTTTTATTCAAAAGGCAGTTGGGGCGTAGAAACAAACCTGGCGTACAAGTACAGGTATCATTTTTCAGGTGATTTTTCATTTAACTACAATCAGAATAAAAACGTAGATGATATTGCAATTCCCGAAAGCAAGGATTATCGTTTACGCTGGTCACACCGTCAGGATGCCAAGGCAAATCCGACCCAGAACTTTTCTGCCAGCGTCAATTTCTCTTCTTCAGAATTTGAGAAGTACAACAGTTATAGTTCCGATGAATACCTGACAAACCAGAAATCATCTAGTATCAATTACTCAAAAAACTGGCCGGGAACTCCTTTTAATCTTGCAATAAGCGGAAACGCTTCACAGAACAGCCGTTCCAAAAGCGTAAACATGAATTTGCCTACAGGCTCATTTAATATGAGTTCCATTTATCCCCTCAGAGGAAAAACGGGTTCGGAAAAATACAAATGGTATGAGAACATTAGTTTGCAATACAGTGCAAAATTTGATAATCAGATCGACACCTATGATTCCGTGCTCTTTGAGCAGGAAACATGGGATAATATGAGAAATGCTTTCCAGCATGATATACCTTTATCCGTAAATTTTAAAATAGGTAAATTGGTAACCATTACACCAAGTATGCGATATACAGGTGTTTTATACTCTGCGCGTACCGTTGTTGACAGTGTAGTATTAAACCAGGAAACAGGTGTTGTTGAAGAACATTCGCGCAGGGTAAAGGAAGGAAGTTATGCTCAGGCAATAAATCCAAGCATAGGAGTTTCTTTTGCGCCAAAGCTTTATGGGATGTTTGTTTCAAAAAAGGATGATGGTTATTTGGAAGCTGTAAGACATGTAATTTCTCCATCAGCGAGTTTTTCCTTTACACCGGACATGAAAAAAATCAACAAGAACTACTATGATTCTTTATTCTATACAAACAGTGAGGGAATCAAGACCTACAAAAGAATATACCATCCCTTTGAAGATGAAATTTATAACCCTCCTTCCAGCAATGGAAAGTCAGGTTCCTTGCGTCTGTCGCTTAACAATAACCTCGAAATGAAGGTTCGTCCCAAAAATGATACCACCGGCGAGGCAAAGAAAGTTGTTATACTCGAAAACCTGAATTTCTCGACAAGCTATTCACCCTGGGCAGAGCAATTCAAATGGCAGGATGTTTCAATGGTCACAGGGACAAAGTTTTTCAATAAAAAATTGGATCTTAGAGTAAATGGTAGGTTTAGTCCTTATGCCATTGATTCAACAGGGAAAAAGATCGATGTATATTATAACAGGGTAATGGGAGGAATAAACATTCTGCGTTTCACCAATATTACTGTCACATCGGGTTTCACTCTGAAATCGAAAGCAGGAAATAAGGGAAGTGATTCAGATGAGAATAAGGAACAGACCGGGGAAACAGGTATTGAACAGGATTTCATACAGGATGAAATGGATTTTACACCCTCGGGATATGGTGGCAATTACGTGGATTTTGACATTCCCTGGTCACTTAATGTTAGTTATTCCTGGTCGTGGAACAGGCCGGGAATAAAAACAACCAGGACCCATACGGTGAATATGTCCGGAGATTTTAGTTTAACTCCCAGGTGGAAGATCGGAGTACGTTCGGGTTATGATATTGAGGCGAAGAAAATTACATTCACGAACCTGAGCATTTATCGCGATCTGCATTGCTGGCAAATGTCTTTTTCAGTTATTCCTTTTGGTTCAAGAGCCAGCTATTCTTTCACGATTCAGGCAAAATCGAGCTTGCTGCGTGATTTGAAATACGAGAAAAAACCCAACTGGTACGATAATTTCTGATGAGTTTTATGTTGTTTAACTGTGGAATCGTTAAACTGGTAAATCGTGATTGGTAATCTGTAATCAGTTTTGAGTTCAGGTACTAATTGCCTATAGTTGATCACCAGAGGTATAAAAAAGAAAGTCGTTCCGTTGGGGAACGGAACGAAACCAATGCATGTGTGTTGGATAAAACTTAAGACTTAAAGATCATTCTGATAAGAAATAAAAAAACCCGGATGAATACCGGGTAATCTATATATGAGTTAAATTTTTCTATTCAGCTACAATCTCAAATGGGACTTCGATCTGTACTTCCTTATGAAGTCTTACATTGGCTGTATACTTACCAACTTCTTTGATCAGCTCTTCCTTTATAGAGATCACTTTCCTGTCAATGTTAAATCCCTTTTCTTTTAATGATTCAGAGATCTGAATGGTATTTACTGATCCGAATATCTTACCTTTTGAACTTGCTTTTGCACCAATTGTAAGGGTGATATCCTTAAGTTTGTCAGCAATGGCCTGCGCTTCTGCCTTAATTTTTTCTTCTTTGTGTTGCCTTTGTCTGAGGATCTCTTCATGAATTTTTTTTGCACTGGCGGTCGCATTTATCGCCAGACCTTTAGGGATCAAATAATTTCGGGCATATCCGTCTTTTACCTGGATGATATCATCTTTGTACCCGAGATTCTGTATATCTTGTTTTAGTATAATTTCCATTTCCCATTCTTTTTATTTCAACATATCGGTAACATAAGGAAGCAGAGCAAGATGTCTCGCACGCTTAATAGCTGTTGATACTTTTCGTTGAAATTTCAGAGAAGTACCAGTGATCCGTCTGGGCAATATTTTACCCTGTTCATTCAGGAATTTTTTCAGGAATTCCGGGTCTTTGTAATCGACATATTTTATTCTGTTCTTAAGAAACCTGCAATACTTTTTCTTTTTGGTTTCAATTGTTGGCGGTGTTAAATACCTTATTTCAGATTGACTTTGCTGTGTACTCATGACTCATCCTCCACTTTTTCCTGTTTCATACTACGCTTTTTTTCTGCATACTCAATAGCATATCTTTCCATTTTAAAGGTAAGGAATCTAATAATTCTTTCATCTCGCCGGTACTCAGTCTCTAATTTTGCAATAAATTCACCCTCGCAGGAAAACTCTATCAGATAATAAAAACCAGTTGATTTTTTTTGAATTGGATAAGCAAGTTTTTTAAGTCCCCAATTTTCCTCATGCACAATTTTGCCACCATTTTTGGTAATCAGATTTTTGTACTTGTCAACCGCTTCCTTCATCTGAGTTTCAGATAAAACGGGAGTTGCAATGAAAACGGTTTCGTATCTGTTTTTCATTTTTTAAATAATTAATTGAGTATTAATTTTTAACGAAGCGCAAAAATATTACTTTTTTTCATCTATTCAAATAAAAGTAGAATTTATATAGGACAGAGTAAATCAAGTAAGCTCCTAATAATAACTAACGTCATTCGGTATATAACAAACGATCTGATATGCCTAATCTATACCTTGGCCCAGTTTTCTCCTTTTTTAATTCGGCTAATCTGCATTTCCGATACTCCGAATGATCTGGCCAATACTGCTCCCGGAACTCCCAATGCTAACTGGTGTTTTATGATACGTACATCTGAAGCTTTAAGCTTTGAAGAAACCTTGCGGTCAGGCAGATTGTAATTTTCACCAAGAAAGGATTCCCACCCTTGCCATTCTTCTTTGTAAAACTGGTCGGGTCGTGCAGGTAAATTTGCGGGTTTGTTGGTCCATGTACGGTATTCGATAGAGTTTTTAATACCTCTTCTTTGGCAAAGCAGGGAAGCTTCTTCATATGTAAGATAAGACCGCTCATTGTACTTGGCAAGCTTTCCGAAAAAGTCAGGCCATCCTTTCCATACATTTTTTTTCTTAAAATATTCATCTGGTTTCCTTGGAAAATTCTTTGGGAGATACTCTCTGTTACGCTTGTAGGAATCAAATTTGCGGGAAGAATTTACTCCTTTTGGTACAAGGTTTTCCTGAGCCCATGTTTTTGCAAGTTTATATGACCATCTGATAACGTTGTCATATGAATCTATCTTCATAAAACTCCAAGATTTAGGTTTAATTAGTAATTGTGTAATACGTATAACATAACATTCACAAATCTGAATGCATAGAGAAAATCAGTATAACATTTTTTGGTTACAACAAAAGTAATATTATTTCTGCAAATCTATTGTATAGATTGTACTTAAAAAACTTTATTTTTTTTAACTTATTGTACTGATAACCAGTAAAATTTTCATTACATATGAACTCCGTTTTTTCTATCCTTTAAATATGCTTGGTCCTGTATAACTGGTCTTTCTATGAGTTATCAACAATAGGAAACTCTCCAACTTATAATCAGTATATTTGTCTCACGGAAAAATTATGAGTGCATTTGTAGTATCAGCAAGAAAATACCGTCCCGATACATTTGATACAGTTGTCGGACAGAGTTCTATTACATTCACACTAAAGAATGCAATACGAACAAGATCTTTGGCACAGGCCTACCTGTTTTGCGGTCCGCGAGGTGTCGGCAAGACTACTTGCGCAAGAATTTTTGCAAAAACGATAAATTGTAAAAACCTTGGTCCAAACATTGAAGCATGCAACGAATGTGAATCCTGCAAGTCATTCAACCAAAATCGTTCCTTTAACATTCATGAGCTTGACGCTGCATCAAACAATTCGGTTGATGATATCCGCAATTTAATTGAACAGGTCAGGATACCTCCACAGGTTAGTAAATATAGCGTGTATATTATTGATGAGATTCACATGTTATCGCAGGCCGCTTTCAATGCATTTTTAAAAACACTTGAAGAACCGCCCGAACATGCAATTTTTATTCTGGCTACAACAGAAAAACATAAAATCATTCCGACAATATTATCCCGCTGCCAGATCTATGATTTTAACAGGATAAAAATCAATGATATTATAAGCTACCTCGAGAACATCGCAAAAAAGGAAAAGATCAATTTTGAAATAGAAGCGCTTGCTATTATTGCGCAAAAAGCCGATGGAGCTATGAGGGATGCTCTTTCTATCTTTGATCAGATTACAAGTTTTACAGAAAAAAAGATCACGTATAAAAGTGTGATTGAAAACCTTAACGTTCTTGACTATGAATACTATTTTCAACTTACGGATAATTTTTTGAATGGAGATTATCATAGCGCTTTGGTCTTATTTGATGAAATATTATCAAAGGGTTTTGACCCTCAAAATATTATTGGTGGTTTGAGCAGGCATTTTCGGGAATTGCTGGTTTGTAAAGCAGAAAAAACATTGCAGCTGCTTGAGGTTGGAGATTCGATCAAAAAACAGTACACAGATCAATCCTCAAAATGTTCAGACGATTTTCTTTTTGCCGGTATTGATTTATGCAACGAATGCGATTTATCAATCAAATCAAGCAAAAATCATCGGCTGCATGTTGAAATAAATATTATTAAATTGTGTAACCTGGTTCAAAAAAAAAAGATGAATCAGTGAACCGGGAGGAAGATGTGCTTTTGTTGCATGAGAAAATGCAATCGGAAGAGTATAAGGAAGAAATAAAGCAGGAGGCAATACCTTCCGGGAAAGTTGAGGAAAGAGAAGCTCCTTTTGATAAATCCGGGAAGGATGCATTGCATGAGAAAACTTCTTCTTTCAATGATTCTGACTCATTCTCCATTAAAGAGGCTTTAAAAACACTTGACAGTGAACCTGAAGTGAAATCAGGTGAGCAGGAAGAAACTAACGGAAATGATGTTTTTAAAACAGAGAAAGATCTGCTTCCGAAAGACTTTGATGTTTCTGAGTTTGTATCTGTATGGAATGAATTTATCGGGAGCCTGAAAAAAAAAGAGCCCAGAATGTATTCTGCCATGCGCAGCCAGGAGCCAAATATCTCCGGTGGAGATACAATTTCTTTTTCTTTTATCAACAACACGCAGTTACAGGAATTTAAAGAAAAAATTCGACCGCTGATTGTTGCTTTTTTAAAAGATCGGTTGAATTATTCAGAAATAAAGATAGAAGCAGATATTCATCAGGACGAAAAACAATCCCAGGCGAAATTTCTTTCTGAGGTCGACAAACTGAAGCACATGACATCAAAGAATCCTGTTTTACAGAAACTTAAGCAGGAATTTAATCTTGATTTTGAGTGAGCATTTTATTTTCTTATGACTTCCTGCTGTTTTCAGTGTTTTGCTTTCAAATTGTTTCTATTCTATGTTTTGTATACTTTTGCAGCCAATTTTACGAATGGATAATCTAAACAATTAGAAATGGAAGGCCAAAAAATCACTATTGAGAACGGAGAATTAAGAGTTCCGGAACATCCTGTCATACCTTTTATTGAAGGTGATGGTACAGGTCCGGATATTTGGGCTGCATCTGTCAGGGTTATTGATGCTGCAATTGAGAAAGCCTATAAAACATCGAGAAAAATAGCATGGAAAGAAGTTTATGCCGGCGAAAAATCATACAATACAAATGGTGAGTGGCTTCCGCAGGAAACATTGGATGCAATAAAAGAATATCTTGTTGCCATAAAAGGTCCCCTTACAACTCCGGTAGGGGGTGGTATCCGGTCGTTGAACGTAGCGTTACGGCAGATACTGGATTTGTACGTTTGCCAGCGACCTGTAAAATATTATACGGGTGTTCCGTCTCCTGTAAAAGATCCGTCAAATACAGATATGGTTATCTTTCGGGAAAACACAGAGGATATATATGCCGGAATTGAATGGATGGATGGAACCGCGGAAGTGAAAAAGATAGTTGATTTTCTGAGAAACGTTATGAAAGTAACTAAAATTCGTTTTCCTGAAAGCACTTCCATAGGGATTAAACCTGTTTCAAAGGTAGGCACTGAGCGATTGATAAGAGCAGCGATCCATTATACAATTAAACACGACTTGCCTTCTGTAACACTTGTACATAAAGGGAATATCATGAAATTTACGGAAGGTGCATTTCGTGATTGGGGATATGCCCTGGCAAAAAAAGAATTTGATGCGAAGGAGTTTAACGGAGGACCATGGTGCAGTTTTAAGAATCCAAATACAGGCAATGAAATTATCGTTAAGGATGTTATAGCTGATGCGTTTCTGCAGCAAATATTGACACGTCCAAAAGAATATTCTGTTGTTGCCACACTAAATCTTAACGGTGACTATATTTCTGATGCGCTTGCGGCAATTGTCGGGGGAATTGGAATTGCCCCGGGGGCAAATATAAATTATATTACAGGTCATGCTATTTTTGAAGCAACACACGGAACAGCGCCAAAATATGCCGGACAGGATAAGGTAAATCCCGGATCCCTCATTCTTTCCGGTGTAATGATGCTGGAATACCTGGGGTGGCAGGAAGCTGCCGGTTTAATTGTGAAAGGTTTGCAGGGCGCCATAAGCAAGAAACATGTTACGTACGATTTTGAAAGATTAATGGCCGGTGCTACCTTATTAAAATGTTCGGAATTTGGAAATGAGATTGTTTCCAATATGTAATATACGATAATTTCTAACCGGCAGGATCTCTCTTAATCCCTAATCGGCAAAGTGGCTGTCTTAAAATTTGATTTGTTTTCTTTTAACCTATCTTTTTTTATTGTATTATAATTTTTCTTAAGATCACACTGTTATTTGTTGTGATTCGCACAAGATAAATTCCCCGAGGAACATTATCCAAATTAATTTCAGTGAATACCGGAGATTGGACATGGTTAAATTCGTTGCTGAAAATTATGTTGCCGGAAACAGAAATAAGATCAATATATACCTCATCATCCACAGGACCATTGATCTCAATCATAAAATTCCCATTGTTCGGATTAGGATAGATTTGTATATTGGAAACATCCGCTATGTATGGTTTTTTAATGTTACTTAGTCTGAAATCATTCAGGGTTATGCTAAAAATACCAGTTACACCGCCATACGATCCATCTACCTGAAGCCATAAAGTATCTCCGGTTTCGTACCCGATCAGACCTGGAATGGTGGCAGCATAATCCAGATTCCCGGCATAATCATCGTTTGCGGCCAAAAGAGTATAGTCCCCATTGAGAATATCCTGGCATGAATTTGCTTTGTATACAGCAATCTGATTATCAAATCCTTCCGTTTCAATTGAAATACCAGGGTAATTTTCTTCAATGAGAAACTTAAACCATACACTGTTGTCAATTCTGGCTTCACCCTGACACCAGCCGGCTTGTGAAAAACATCCGCCCGAACTTCCAAAACCTTCAGGAGGTACGGGTTCATTTTCCTGTGGTGTGCCGCATTGATTTGAGAAAGGGCCGTTTTCACCAAAATAGATCCTTTGAGCATCGCAGATATCATCCGGTGTGTTAATTATCTCGAGGTCATATACATTAGTACAGCTACCGTGAGTTGCAGTAATTGTCAGCATATCCGAATGCAAATAAATAGTAACCGTATTTTCGGAAGTCTGATGGGCCATATCAGGCGGATAGAAAGACAGGCTATAATTGCCGGTGACAAAGATTTCAGCAGAGTCTGACGAACAGTTGAAGAGTTTATCTGGCAATACCTCAAATTCAATATTATCGGATACTTTTAAAAATTCATTATAGGTTTCAGTCAGAGCAGTTCCGCCGGAGTATGCAGTAATGGTGACATTTTTAAATCCCGATGAGCTGTAACTGACATACACCGTATCATTTGTTTCGTCGGTTGGCATTGCACCCGAACCGAAATCCCAGCGAATGCTGTCAAAATCATTGGGATTTGATTTTAAGGTATACATAACATCTGCATTAAGACAGGCTTCTGTTATATTTACATCAATTGCAGTAGGGGAAATCGTGAATGTATCAGTCAGTGCTAATTTCCAGATACCTCTTCCATAGGTTGCGGCAAACAGAATATTCTCATTTTCCTGAATTTCAAGTTCGGTAATTATAACATTCGGAAGGTTACCGCTAAAATCTTCCCACTGGTTCATCTTTGCATTGCGGGCATAGATGCCAATATCAGTTCCAAGATACAGCTGCCGGTTTGAACCTGCCTGATAGATGATGGAATTTGCAGGGACATTTGGCAAACCGTGTGAATAGTTAGTCCAGTTTTCACCGCCATTGGAAGAATAAAAAACTTTTTCATTTGCATCGTATCCTGAAATGCTGATCCATAATTTATTCGGATCGGTCTCTGCAATGGCAATATCGGTAATCGTAACAACAGGAAGGTTACTGTTTATCTTCTCCCAGTTTTTTCCTCCGTCAGATGTCTTCCATAAATTGTTCCAGTCTGAAGCATAGATATAGTTCTCATTCGAAGGAGCTATTCTGATCACTTTCAAATCCTGACCGGTAAAGCCGGAAATCACCTCCCAGCCTGAACCACCGTCAACCGTTTTATAGATCTGGTCATAACCTGTCAGCAACATTTTATTGTATGCCTTACTCATTACGTATGGAGTAACCCATGCACCCTCAAGATCAGGAGAGGGTTTTATCGGTGAAAAGGTCAGGCCTCCGTCAACTGATTTGTAAATATTTCCATAATAAACCGAACCATACAGAACATTATCATCCAGCGGATCTACAATACACTCCATTCCGTCTCCTCCGATCACTTCATGCCAGGTGCCGTTCTTCAGAAGGAATGTACCATTATCCTGGTTGCCTGAAAGTAACATGTTACTTTCACTTTGGGAAACACCGATTTTGTAACTCTGCAGTATCTCCAGTCCATCGCTGATATCTGTCCAGCTTTCTCCGTGATCAGTACTTATATATATTCCACCGTCATTTCCGCAATATAGATTTCCGTTAAGCGGACTATAAACGAGCATGTGATGATCAGCATGCACATAGTTGTAATTTAAACTTGGATACCATAATCCTGAGAGATTCCAGCTGCTGCCTCCGTCGGTACTTTTCCAGAGATTTACTCCGCCAACGAGAATAACGTCTGCATCTGAAGGAGATACGGAAAGAGAAAGATCATACCATCCCTGGCCTCCCTGGTCACTTCCGCTATCACTCCAGCCCAGAAGATTCTTATTGCCAATGCCCTGGCCGTATAATAAATCCCAGTTCATACCCTGATCAATTGATTTGTAAAGTGCATAGAAACCATTGTCTGCATCATCACTGAACAATGCAAATACTGAATTTGGCTCGTCCGGGGTGACAGCAATTTCAATCCGGTTGTATTGATCGGACAGATTAATGCCGTCCATGCTTATTGAAAAATTAGTTCCTCCGTCTGTTGATTTAAAGATCCTGGCTGTACCCATACTGCTATAAGTTGTGGCATAAACGGTTAAAGAATTTGTGGGATGGAATTCAATATCTCTGAAGTTTCCGCTTATTGCCAAAGTATGACTGTTCCATCCATTAGTTGTTTTGTAGATGCCCCTGTTTGATGTCGAAAGCATAATGCTATGGTTTACAGGGCTCATCAGGATACGTCTGAAATAGGTATAATCCACAGCATCAAGAGAAAGGGATGTGGGTTGCCAGCTTTCACCGCCATCTGTTGATCTTGCGATACCAATACCATACGTATCAATAGCATCACCATCACCGGTTGCTATATAAATGATATCAGGATCAGTATAATCGACAACAATATCTGAAACTCCTATGGAAGACAACTGATCAGTAGTGGTTCTCCATGTACTGCCACCATCTTCACTCAGCCAAAATCCTCCCGAAGGGGCTCCTGCAAAAAGAATATCCTGATCCGAAGGATGAAATGCGATACAGTTGATCCTGCCATTTCCTGTTTTGTTCGTTGTATTGATTGTATATGGTGTATGCGAAGGACCAAGGCTAACCCATATCGGCGATGCCTTATTGATGGATTTGTTGTTTATTTTTTCCCAGAATGATTTTTGATACTCCGGATTACCAATTTTACCGGAGGGATAAACCCTTGGTTCCATGAAATATTCCCACCGTTTGAACTGTTTGTATCCCTTTCCTTTTTCAATCTCTCTGTCTTTCCAGTATTCATTGAATGCAGCCTGAATTTCGTAGAAAGAAATATCACTCTGACTTTTATTTTCTGTCCGGGATACATGTTTCATCCAGGGTTGTGCTAAAACGGAAGATGTGATAAACATGCCGGCATATAGAAATAGTACAATAGGTTTCATGAATTTCTTCTTTGATTATGATTTGACAAAATAACTAATAATAATTTATTCTTTTTTATAATCTTAATTTCAAAACAAATGAATTGCTGATTTTCTTAAGGATCTTACGGTTTTTTCATTAAAATGATACGCATGTTTGTTTATTTCTTCTGGCATTCACAATATTTACATTAATTTTGTTACTCTTCAAATTGGATTTTGGTTATGAGTACTTTATTGAATATAATAGGCAAACTATTTGGCAGCAAGTCGGAACGTGATATTAAGGAGCTTATGCCTTATCTTGATAAGATCAGGGCAGCATACGAATTGATTCGGAAGTCTACCAATAATGAATTGCGTGAAAAGACAAAAGAACTTAAAAAGTTCATTCAGGATTATATAACTCCCGAATTAAAAGAAATTGAGGAATTAAAAGCCCGGGCAGAGCAGGAATCACTTAATATCCCGAAAAAAGAGGAAATTTTTGAAACGATTGATAAAGTGGAAAAATCCATTGATGATAAGATCGAGGAAGCCCTGGATGAAAAGTTACCGGAAGCATTTGCCATTATTAAGGAAACTGCCAAAAGATTCAACGACAATGAATACCTTGATGTAACAGCTACCGATTTTGACAGAGATCTCGCTGCGACAAGGGATAATGTTGAAATTGTCGGAGGCACTACTGCCAGGTATCATAACAAATGGATTGCAGGCGGAAATGAAATTGCCTGGGATATGGTACATTATGATGTACAATTGATCGGTGGTGTTGTTTTGCATCAGGGTAAAATTGCTGAAATGGCAACAGGAGAAGGGAAAACACTCGTTGCCACATTGCCGGTATTTTTAAATGCATTATCGGGACGAGGTGTGCATGTTGTAACAGTGAATGATTACCTGGCAAAACGCGACTCGGAATGGATGGGCCCTATTTTTGAATTTCATGGGTTGAGAGTTGATTGCATTGATAAACATCAGCCCAATTCGGTTGATAGGAGAAAAGCCTACGAAGCAGACATTACTTATGGTACAAACAATGAATTCGGGTTTGATTACCTCCGTGATAATATGGCGATCAATACGCAGGACCTTGTTCAGAGAAAACACAATTATGCTATTGTTGACGAGGTGGATTCGGTTTTAATTGATGATGCACGTACTCCTTTAATTATTTCAGGGCCTGTACCAAAAGGAGAAAACCAGGAATTTGAAGAATATCGTCCTCGTGTGGAAAAACTTGTGAGTGCACAGAGAAAACTCGTTACTGAATTGCTTGCCGAAGCAAAAAAATTAATCAATGACGGAGATAAAGAGAAAGGCGGATTCAAATTGCTGCAAGCTTTTAAAGGTTTACCAAAAAACAAAGCATTAATAAAATTCCTGAGTGAAGAAGGAAATAAAGCATTGCTTCTGAAAACTGAAAATTTTTACATGCAGGAAAGCAGCAAGCATATGCATAAGGTAACTGACGAATTGTATTTTGTAATTGAAGAAAAGCTGAATTCAGTTGATCTTACTGATAAAGGGATTGAAACGCTTACTACATCGGCTGATGATCCTAATTTTTTCATCATGCCTGATATCGGTTCGGAAGTTGCTGAACTTGAAAAAGCAGGATTGACAACAGAAGAAATGCTGATCAGGAAAGATAAACTGATACAGGATTATGCTATAAAATCAGAGAGGATCCATACGGTTCACCAGCTGC
The DNA here is from genome assembly GCA_016935615.1 of Bacteroidales bacterium. Classification (GTDB taxonomy): domain Bacteria; phylum Bacteroidota; class Bacteroidia; order Bacteroidales; family UBA10428; genus UBA10428. The sequence goes on along the minus strand of JAFGQO010000120.1, from coordinate 17,327 downwards.
TCAAGGCCTATACAATGTTTGAGATAGACATTGAGTATGTGGTAATAGATAACAAGGTGAAGATTGTCGATGAACAGACTGGACGTATCATGGAGGGACGAAGATATTCTGACGGTTTGCATCAGGCAATTGAAGCAAAAGAAAATGTTAAGATTGAAGCTGCTACACAGACTTATGCAACCATTACTTTGCAGAATTATTTCAGAATGTATCATAAACTTTCGGGGATGACAGGTACGGCAGAGACCGAAGCGGGTGAATTCTGGGATATTTACAAGCTTGATGTGGTGGTCATTCCTACGAATAAGCCTATTGTTCGTGATGACAGGGAGGATTTGATTTACAAAACAAAACGTGAAAAATACAATGCAGTAATTGATGAGATCGTTGCCCTGGTGAAAGAAGGCAGACCATCACTTGTCGGGACAACATCTGTTGAGGTATCTGAGCTGTTGAGCCGCATGCTGAAAATGAAAAGTATCAAGCATAATGTACTGAATGCAAAATTGCATCAGAAAGAAGCCGATATTGTAGCAGAAGCAGGGAAAGGAGGTACCGTTACCATTGCAACTAACATGGCAGGTAGAGGAACGGATATAAAGTTGTCTCCTGAAGTGAAAAAAGCCGGGGGATTGGCCATTCTGGGTACTGAGCGTCATGAATCAAGAAGGGTTGACAGGCAGCTTAGGGGGAGAAGCGGAAGACAGGGAGATGTGGGATCTTCACAGTTTTATGTTTGTCTTGAAGATGATCTGATGCGATTGTTCGGGTCTGATAGAATAGCCGGACTGATGGATCGTATGGGACTTAAGGAAGGTGAAGTCATTCAGCATAGCATGATCACCAAATCCATTGAACGTGCTCAGAAAAAAGTCGAGGAAAACAATTTTGGAATCCGGAAGCGTCTTTTGGAATATGATGACGTGATGAATTCACAACGTGAAGTGATTTACAGAAAACGCCGCAATGCTTTGTATGGAGATCGTATTTCGGTGGATATAGCGAATATGATGTACGATGTATGTGAGAGTATAGTAGAACAATACTATGCCAACACGGAGTATGAAGAATTTAATTTTGAAATTATCAGGCTGCTTTCTATAAATAATCCGATAGATGAACAGGAGTACATTAAACTGAGTACCAAGGAAATGATAGAGAGACTTTATGAAGCTACACGCAATGCATATGTCAGAAAGACCGAATCTATCAGAAGCAAGGCATTGCCTATTATACAATCGGTTTATGAAAGACAGTCAAAAACCTATGAGAATATCCTGGTTCCCATAACAGATGGTATGAGAACATACAACATTATTACCAACCTTGAAAAGAACTATACATCAGGTTGTGAGGAATTGATAAGATCGTATGAGAAATCACTTACACTGGCTACCATAGATGAAAACTGGAAAGAACACCTCAGGGAACTTGACGATCTTAAACAATCGGTACAAAATGCGACCTACGAACAAAAAGACCCCCTGCTGATATACAAATTCGAGTCCTTTGAATTGTTTAAAACCATGATCGACAAGATCAATAAAGAAGTAGTGAATGTATTGATGAAAGGACAGTTGCCGGTAAGGGACCCGGACGAAGTAAGACGCGGAGAAGTGCCCCGTCATACGGATATGAGCAGACTGAAGGCGAGCAAAAGCGATTATAGAACAAACTATGGTGGGGGAGAAGGGCAGCAGCGTCAGCAGCCTCAGAAAACGCAGCCGGTAAGAGTGGATAAAAAAGTTGGAAGAAATGATCCCTGTCCGTGCGGAAGCGGAAAGAAATACAAAAACTGTCACGGAAAAGTGGGAGCGGAGACCATGAATTAGCCGTGTTTCTGCAATAATTTGTTAATATTTTTATTTTCCCGGAATTTATCGGAACAATAATTTTAACTATTTTCAAATGTTATAGAACATAATGTACGGATTAACGTACAAGATTGCTATTTTATATTTACTAACCCTTATTTTGAACTTATTATGAAAAAACTATTTGTAGTAACTGTAATCATGGTTTTCGCTGCGGGCCTTTATGCGCAGGGAGACCTGGACAATGCCTTTTATTTCCGTATGGGGTATTCAAAACCCACAAAAACATACTGGGGAGTTGATGACAAATCGATGTGGGATGATTACGATGTAAAAAGAAATGGATTTGTCTTTGAATTGGGTCAGATGTTTTATTTCAACAGTCTTAAAATGGCTGACGGATTGCGTTTGGGGCTGAATGCAGATTATATTTCCTTTTATTATCATGGCATTAAAGCAGAAGATTCTGATGATAAATTAGGACACATACTTTTCGGATCAAAGATCGGCCCGGTTTTATCTTATAGTCCTGTGGACAAGCTTGTTTTTGATGGCTATGTGAAATTGAATCCCGTGTGGGTTTCTTCAATTGTTGAGCAATATGAAGAAGAAGACAATGATGTATGGTTGGGATTTATGGGTGTAGGTTATTCCTTTGGATTTAATGTTAGATACAGTATTCTTATGGTGGGTTTTGATTTTAACAGGTCGTGGAACAAATTGCAGTATCTTGATGAGGATGATGGTTTGGAGAGTGATATTACATGGGGTAACTGGGGGGACGATGATGGTGATGAAGACAAAGACTATACCCCGATGCCTTCATTCAACATTACCATTGGACTGGCTTTTTAGATCTTTAGGAATAACATATAAAAGGAGTAAAAAGCTTCCTGAATATCAGGGAGCTTTTTTATTCTGCCTGCATCAATAAAGAATGGAAAATGTTATAAAATTGTTCCGTTGGAATTGTGTATGTATTGAGTATTTAGAACCTTTGTATTTTGTAACCCGTATAACAACGAGTATTTATTATGAACTGAAATTTTACTAATCCTTACATTCAATTCAATATGAGAAAATTAATTGTATTCACTGTAACTTTGCTTTTCTCAGCCATCTTGTTTGCCCAGGGCGATCTTGACAAAACATTTTATTTCCGTTTGGGATACTCGAAACCTTCAAAAAAGTATGCAGGAGTTGACAATACAGATTACTGGGATGGTGTTAAGAGAAACGGAATTCATGCTGAAATTGGCCAGATCTTTATACTGAACAGCATTCCGCTTGCAGACGGACTGCGATTAGGTATTAATGTAGATTATGCATCCTTTTATTTTCACGGGTTCAAATCAGACTTCGGGAAACAAAGATTTTTAACTTTCGGATCGAAAGTGGGACCTTCACTATCCTATAGTCCTGCAGATAAACTGGTTTTTGATACCTATATAAAAATAAATCCTGCCTGGTTATCTGCATCCTTCAGCTCGGTCGAAGATCTAACAGGTGAAGATTATCAATTCTATCTTGGTTATTTGGGTCTTGGATATTCATGGGGTATTAATGTTAGGTACAGCATGTTGATCGTGGGCTTTGACTTTAATACATCATGGAATAAACTGGAGCACTATGATGAGAATACAAATGAATTTGATGGGATTTATTTTGGAAATTCCAGTGATATTGATAAGGACAGAACTCCGGTACCATCATTCAATTTTACGATTGGATTGGCATTTTAGATCTTTGGGGAAAATAATAAGAAACAAAAAGAAGCTGTATGAAAAGGCATGTTTAATGCCGCTGAAAGCGGGAGTAAAGGTAAATACCAAGTCTCTTGAGGGATTAATAAGAAAATCATATGGAAATACTCCGTCTGTCTTTATCGGGTGGCTTCATTGCAATAAAAGTAATTCATTCTGACCGGACATTTCGGTTAGTATAATTTTAATATATTAACTTCGTAAACAAATTTTTAAACCGGTAATCGTAAAAAGGTATCTATCAGATAGTTCTATGAATTCCTATAATACATATTACAATGAAAAAAATACTCTGTCTGGCAATTGTAATGATCCTCTCTGCTGAAGCTTTTTCACAGGGAGAACTTGAAAATGCATTTTATTTCCGTTTCGGGTACTCGCTACCTACGAAACAGTATTGGGGAATTGATGATCCGGATTATTGGGAGAACGGTGCCATAATGAATGGGTTTATAACAGAAATCGGACATATATTTATTATTGACCAGCCTCTTGCCGAAGGTTTGCGGATGGCGGTAAATGTTGATTATCTTGCCTTCTATTACAATAAGATAATCAATCGGGATATCCGAAGCGGACATGTTCTTTTTGGATCGAAAGTCGGGCCATGCTTATCTTACAGTCCGGTTGACAAGCTGGTATTTGACATTTATGGCAAATTCAATCCTGTTTGGATTTCTACTTTGCAAATGACTCCTTTAGCAGATGATCTTTATGAGGATGAATCGGAATTTTTTATGGGATTTCTGGGCATAGGATTTTCAGCCGGCATAAACATCAGGTATTCGGTTTTCATGTTTGGCTTCGATTTCAACCAGTCGTGGAACAGACTAAACTATATTTCGGGCAGTAATACTGATTATGAATACGACGATCATTTTGGAAATCAGGGTACTGATGCAGGCGACCAGCATAGAATTGCCACACCCATGCCATCTTTTAATTTTACCATGGGGCTTGCATTCTAACAAGAAAATATGGAAGAATAGTCAAAAAAAGAGGCTGCCTCAAAAGGTAAATATTTTAATATAGCCACAAAGTCTAGAAGCCTCATAGAATTCACAAAACTCTGATATTCAATTATATATAACTTTATGGGCATTTCGTGATTTAGTGCCTTGGTGGCGAATTTTCAACTTTCAGGACAGCCTCTTTTTAGATTTAAATAACATTATTACTTGGGACAGGGAACAAGAAGATGATAACTTTATTTTTTACCGGCAACTTATAAAACAAGATTCCCGATACTGAATTTCTTGAAGATTATTTTCTGGAATTACAGATAACAATTCCGAAAGAAGACTATTTCTTTTAAAGTTGAGACAATAAGAACATTTGCAAAAGAAGTTTTACTACATTTAGCAATTACTGAAAAATCACTGAGTATACTATGCAGTTTGAAGAATTTGGTTTGAATGACAGCCTTATTAAGGCTATTTCCTATATGGGCTTTGAGAAGGCTACTCCTATTCAGATCAGCACCATACCTGAAATACTTACAGGGAGAGATCTGATAGCATGTGCCCAGACAGGAACCGGAAAATCAGCTGCTTTTCTGTTACCTGTTCTGCATAAAATTGTTGAAAGAGAAACAACAGGTGTGAATACCTTGATTTTGGTTCCCACACGGGAACTGGCCGTTCAAATAGAACAACAAATAAGAGGTTTTGCTTATTTCATCTCTATTAATTCTATTGCTATTTACGGGGGTGGTGACGGGACAAGCTGGGATCAGGAGAAGAAGGTATTGACAGAAGGAGCAGATATTGTCGTAGCTACACCGGGCAAAATGATTACTCATTTGAACATGGGGTATGTGGATTTCGGTTCGGTTGAACATCTGATACTTGATGAGGCAGACCGCATGCTTGATATCGGGTTTCACGATGATATCATGAAAATAATTTCTTTTCTCCCGAAAAAAAGACAAACTCTCATGTTTAGTGCAACCATGGCCCCGAAGATCCGTGCCCTGGCAAAGAAAATCCTTACTGATCCTAACGAAATCAGTACTGCAATTGCCAAGCCTGCTGAAGGTGTATTGCAGGCTGTATATCTTATTTATGACCACCAGAAAATTCCCCTGATCCAGAGTTTGATTAAAGACAAGCCGGAATATCAAAGCATTCTGATATTTACCTCTACAAAGAAAAATGTCACCGAAATTGTGCGGGCGCTGAAAAGAACCTGTGGGAACGTGCAGGGCATATCATCCGACCTGGAGCAAAAAGAAAGAGAAGAAGTATTGTCACAATTTAAGGCGAGAAATACACGGATCCTGGTGGCTACTGATGTGTTAAGCAGGGGTATCGATATAAAGGATATTAATCTGATCATCAATTACGATACGCCGAACGATGCCGAGGATTATGTGCACAGGGTTGGACGTACGGCCAGGGCAGACCAGACAGGGGTTGCAATTACCCTTGTAAACGAAGATGATATGTTTCGGTTGCACCGAATAGAGGAATTGATTGAATCAATCATTGCAAAATTAACGTTACCTCCCGAACTGGGAGAGGGACCCGCATGGAATCCAAAGGGCAGAAGAAGGTTTTCCGGAAGAAATTATAAGAGAAACAAATTTAACGGAAAGAAGAATAAGACAGTACACCAAAAGAAGAATCCTCATCATAAGCATGGATAATTGTGCGAAGTATTTGAGAGGATCATCGGGTTGGTAATATTTTTAAGTTATCCATATAATCAGGACAAATATTTGTTTACTTTTATTCATACAATTCATTAAAAACCAAATCAATCATGAAAAAATCACTACACAAAGACCTTCATTTGAAAAACCGTTTAAAAGCATACTCGGCAACTGCCGGGGCAATACTGGTGTTATCACCCACCATAAAAGGACAAATAATCCATTCAGGGATACAAAACATTCAGTTGAATATGCCGGATGACTTTTATGAGCTTGACATGAATGATGATGCTGTTAATGATTTCACTTTTCTTTTAGGAGGTTACAGTTCTATTTATACAACCGGGTCTATCTCTGTCTGGTATGGTTTCGGATATGCTGTGATCTATAATGCCAAAACAGATTCATACAACAACAGTTGGATGTTTCATACGACCAATTATGCAAGTAGAATTGCTGTTCATGGTCTTTCTGTGGGATCGGCCATAAACGGAACCAATACAATGTGGTCAAATACCGTTAGTCCGCATTGGCCCGGAGTGTTTGGATTAGGATATCGTTATTTGGTCTACACTGCTTCCGGTACCAATTCCTATGCGTATGGATATGGCGATTTTTTTGGCACTCAGAAATTTGTCGGTGTGCGTTTTTACATTGGCGCTGACCAGCACTATGGTTGGATCAGAGTAAGGCTTGGAGATTATATTTATCCCTTGACTGTTATTGACTGGGCATATGAGTCGACTCCTGAGACAGGAATTCTTGCAGGTGACGGAGGGGATACGGATAGTCCTGTACCCACTTTAACGGCTGATCCAAATACAGATCAGCAAACAGTTACTGTGGGCCTGTCTTTTAATGAACCTGTTCAGGGACTTGAACAGGATCATTTTGTTGTAATTAATGGTGTTGCATCAAATCTGAACGAACTTACGGAAGGAGAGGAATATACTCTTGATGTTACCGCAAATTCTCAGGGTAGTGTATCTGTTGAACTGCCTTATGCCAGCGTAACGGATTCATCGGGAAATCCTAACCTTCTTGCCTATACAAGTTGGGTATATGAAGTGGAATCAGCAACTGAAAATATTGCTGACAATAGAGTTATAATATTTCCAAATCCTGCAAAAGACAAGTTATTCTTAAACTTAAAGAACGCATCAGACATAAGTGTGGTTAACATTTCCGGTGAATTGATATACAGTAGAAGGAAAGTTTTATATGAAACAATTGATGTGAGTCAATATGCTCCCGGAATTTATATAGTTAACATTGAGAACAAAGATGAACTATACCATAAAAAGATATTGATTGAATAATTGAATGATGAAAAGGCTGTCCGGAAAGTTATAAATTTAAAAAAATGCCGCAAAGACCCTAAGTCTTCAGGAATCACAAAATTTTGATTATCAGAACATTAACTTTGTGGATCTTCGTGTTTTAATGATATAGTGGCATGAAATCAACTTTTCAGACAGCCTCTCTTTTGCAGCTTAATTTAACGTATCCAGGATACCTGTTAACTTCTTTAGCAATGTATTGCTTGCAGCAACAAGTGGCAGGCGTACATCTCTTTTGCACAATCCTAAAATTTCCAGTGCAGCTTTTACTCCCGCGGGATTGCCTTCCTCGAACAAGGCATCAAAATAATCCAATAGCCTGAAATGAAGAGTATTGGCCAATTCGTAATTTCTACCCAGGGCCGCTTTTACCATTTTTGTAAAATGCGCCGGATGCGCGTTGGCAATTACGGAGATTACACCTGAACCGCCAAGTTGTATCATGGATAAGGTAATGGCATCGTCGCCCGAAATGACACGAAAGTCATCGGGCTTATTCTTAATTATTTCCATGATCTGCCTGAGGTTTCCCGAAGCTTCCTTTACACCGATAATATTCTTATGATCAGCAGCAAGTTGTAAAACAGTATCGGCATTAAGATTCGAACCGGTTCGTCCCGGAACATTGTAAAGAATAACCGGCAAAGGACATGCTTTGGCAATGGCTGAAAAATGTTCGTACATTCCTTTCTGGGTTGGTTTATTATAATAAGGGACTACCGATAGAACTGCGTCAATTCCTTCAAATTCCGTTGACTGAATAGTCTTCACAAGCTGCATGGTATTGTTACTCCCCATACCAACAACAACCGGAACCCGGTGATTGCTATACTGAAGAACTTTACTGATAACCTTTTTCCGTTCCTCTTTGGAAAGGGTGACACTTTCTCCGGTTGTTCCCAGTGTAACAATATAATCTATCCCTCCATCTATTACATGATGAACTATTTTTTCAAGTGACCTGTAATCAATTGACTTGTCTGTATTAAAAGGAGTGACAAGTGCCACACCTGTTCCGATAAAATGATCAGTCATTCCTTTAATTTTTAATTAGAGCAAGGTAGTGCAATATTTGAGCAATCAGAAAATTGAGTTGAATTTCTGTCTGTGCTTTAAGATTTACAATTCTTTCCACTTCCTTATTTCGATAACGTATTTCTTTCTTGTCCTCTATAATTTCTTTTCTGAGGTTTTTCATTGCTTCTTTTTCCTTTTCAATATCGATCATGAAATCAAGGTATTCATTTCCCAGGGAATATTTTCCAACTTTAAATCTGGCCTTTGACAAAGCCACAATATATTGTATCGGATAGGGTTCATCCAGACTCAAATTGATCAGAATATCAAATTTCTTTTCAATGAAAGAATGTACCGTTTCATCAACCGGCTTATAATACCAGTTCAATTGTTTATGAGTGAAAAAATCAAATCCTTTTCGATACAGGTAATGATCGATCAGGTTTTTGCTGTCAACATATCCCAGTACTTCAATCTTGTTTTTTTTATTTGCAATGTTTTTAACCATTTCTTTTACAATATCAAAGCTTATCTGGTGTGTGGCATTAAATAAAATACCAATGGTTTTTGCATTGTTGATGTTGCATACATTTACCTGGCGCTTGTTTTTGCGTAAGTATGAATTTATTGTACGCCGTCCCAGATATGCCTTGGTATTTTCGATACATTTCATGCTGCAAGTTTAAAAAAAACCTTGGATAAATCACTATATAATAGGATTGTCTTGTGATATATTTATGAACCCTTTTTCTCTCTGATCATGTCAAGGAGTTCCTCTTCTGAAATTATTGGTATGCCATACTTATGAGCCTTTTCAAGCTTGCCGGGACCAATATTTTTACCCGCGACAAGGAAATCAGTATTCCCTGAGACAGAACTTACGTTTTTGCCTCCGTTCTGCTCAATGATCTCCTTTATTTCTTCACGGGAATGCTGACTAAAAACACCTGAAATGATTAACGACTTGCCAGAAAGTGTCGTTCCTTTTTGTACCGCTTTGTTAATCTGAAATTGCAGTCCATGTTCTTTCAAACGTTTTATGCAATCTGTATTTTCATGATCTGCAAAATAACTATTAATACTTTCGGCAATGCGTTCTCCGATCTCATCAACGGAGATGAGCTTTTCAACAGTAGCATTCTCAATTGCATCTATGGATCCGAATTCAACAGCCAGTGTTTTCGCTACTGTTTCACCAACATATCGTATTCCCAGGGCATAAAGTACCCTGTGAAAAGGAACTTTCTTTGAATTCTCAATACTGGCAATGAGATTTTCTGCCGATTTTTCTGCAAATCGTTCCAACGAAATCAATTGTTCCTTCCTGAGAGAATAAAAATCCGCAACATTTTTTATAAGGTCATGATCATACAATTGTGCAACGGTTGCTTCTGCAAGACCTATATCCATTGCCTTTCGGGATACAAAATGGATCAGCCTGCCTTTTATTTGAGGAGGGCAACCGCTTTCATTCGGACAATAATGTTTGGCTTCTCCTTCAAGGCGAATTAGCTTTGTACCGCATTCCGGACAGTGAGTGATATACTCAAGAGGCTTTGAGTGAAAATCACGTTTGCCTTTATCAACTCCTACTACTTTTGGAATGATTTCTCCTCCTTTTTCTATGTATACCAAATCATTGATCCTGATATCCAGAAGAGCAATCTGATCTGCATTATGCAATGAAGCTCTTTTTACAGTTGTTCCGCCCAGTAGTACTGGTTCGAGGTTTGCCACCGGGGTTATTGCTCCAGTGCGACCAACCTGAAAATCGACAGAAAGAAGTCTTGTTAATACCTGCTCAGCTTTGAATTTATAAGCTGTTGCCCAACGGGGCGATTTGGCTGTGTAGCCCAGCCGGCTTTGCTGATCAAATGAATTGATCTTAACAACGATTCCGTCAATATCGAAAGGCAGGCTTTTTCTCTTTTCTTCCCATTCGTTTACAAACCCCAACACTTCATCTATTGAACGACATTTTTTTATATGTTGTGTAATTTTAAATCCCCAGTCTTTTGCTTTCATAAGATTTTCAAAGTGTTGTTGATAGGGAAGGGTGTTGCCCGTAATGGAATAAAAAAGACAGTCAAGCGGACGTTTTGCTACAAGTGATGAGTTTTGCATTTTCAGTGTGCCTGATGCTGCATTTCTCGGATTGGCAAACAGAGGTTCATCTCTGGAAATGCGTTCCTCATTCATTTTTTGAAAACCTTCGTGAGGCAATAGAATTTCGCCCCTGATCTCAAATTCATCAGGATAGTCATTACCACGCAGCTTTAAAGGAATGCTTTTTATGGTCTTTACATTTGCCGTTACATCATCGCCTTTTTCGCCATCACCGCGTGTTACAGCCCTTATAAGCAAGCCATTTCGGTAAGACAGACTAATAGATACTCCATCATATTTCAACTCACAAATGTATTCATACGGTTCATTGACAATTTTTTTGGCTCTTGTTTCAAATTCTTTCAACTCTTCAAGAGAGTATGTATTTGCAAGGGAAAGCATAGGATTTTTATGGACAACCTGTTGAAAGTCCTTGGTTATATCACTGCCAATACGTTGTGAAGGTGAATTCTCATCAAAAAATTCAGGGTACCTGGTTTCCAGATTTATCAATTCCTGCATGAGCTGGTCATATTCGAAGTCACTGACAGAGGGTTGAGAAAGTACATAATAACGGTGGTTATGTTCATCCAGAGCACTTCGCAAACGATCTATTCTTTGCTTTATTTGTTGAAGCTGATCCATTGAATTGTATCGAAAAGATAATTCTAACGAAAATATAATTAATAGTTGAAAGTAACAGGAAAAAAATTGGATTCGCGATTAAACCTTTTGTATTTTAACAGGTCTAATTATCGATAACAAACAACAGGTTCTCTGACGTTTTTTTATAAAGAATCAATACATTCGTTCAATAAACCTGTGGATTAAAATTTACTATTATGTGGCGATTAACAATTTTATTTCTGACTTTATTCTGGATTTTTTCATCTCTTACGGCACAGGAAAATATCCGGGACCAGGAAACCAACAGAGAGGAAAACAGGATGGTTTTGCGTGGAAACACACGAGACAAAACAATGATTTGTCGTAACAACATGCATCAGAGAATGCATCAGAACCGGCAGCAGGAGATGATCAGGAGAAATCAGATGCACATGCAGCGAAAAATGCAGATGAATCAACAACGCCGGATGATGCAGCAGCAAAGAATGCATCAACACAGGATGCAGCAACAGAGAATTCAGCAACAAAGAATTCAAAGACAAATGAATCAACAAGGAGCAGGGCCGGGGAGATAACCAATCAGGAGGTTTTACCTATGAAAAAATATTCTATACTCATTTTGATGATCTGTTGGTTGCCTGCTTTGGCTCAGGAAGGTATAAATGAGCAGATAAAACACGGGCTGGACCTATTCAATTCAGAAGAATTCGAAAAAGCAGAAAATATTTTTCAATCTGTATTAAAGGAAAGACCAGATAGCGAAGATGTTTTATTTTATCTGGCAAATGCCCAATTGGCACAATTCAAAAATGAGCAGGCCATAAAGAATTATAACAAAGCTCTGGAGATAAACAATAAAAATATTGATGCGATTTTTAACAGGAGCAATGCCTATTACGAACTGGAAAAATTCAGGAAATCAATAGAAGATCTGAACCGGGTTCTTGAATTGGATTCCCTGTATATTGATGCTTATTCGGTTCGTGGCAGTTCATGGTTTAACCTGGAGGATTATGAAAATGCGCTGGCCGATTTTGATATGGCAGTTATGCTAAATCCGGAGATAGCCTCAAATTATTACGATAGAGGAAATAGCAGGTTTATGCTTGCCCAGTATGAATTGGCAGAAGATGATTATTCTGCAGCCATTGAACTGGATGGGGAAGAACCTGACTATTATTTTAACAGAGCCCTCACAAAGTTTTATCTGAAAATAAATCTGGAAGCCTGTGCGGATCTTGAAAAGGCCTCCTCACTGGGCGATGAAGAAGCGGCAGAATTTCTGAATGAGTTGTGTTCAGATTAACCATGGTCTAATCTTCAAAGACCAATAACTTTTTATCTGGCGTATAATTCTTTATATGAGTAACAAATTTGTCTATTTGTCGCTTTCGTTTCAATAACAATTCATAGATCCTTGTTTTATCAGAGTACTGAAAAACAATGTAATTCCCTGTTTCATATCTGTTTTGTCCGAAAAGACCAATTCTTTTTTGGTTGTTGTAATGATTTAAAAAGATCCTGGTATCCTTCATGTCTTTAATGCGAAATACAATAACATCCTTACCTGTTTTTACTGATAGCTCACTATCCTGAACAAGGATTTTCCCCAGTTCTTCATATTTCTTAGAGAAAATAAAATACAATGTAAATACCAATTGAGCTATTAGCGTAACAATCAGAATCAGTTTAAGAACCCGATAATTGATAACCATTAGCAATTCGGGACTCAAAAGAATTGTTGTAATCAACACAAAAGCTGTGAATACCGAAAACAGAATAATCTTTGGCCTTAAAGTGCTTTTTGTATGTATAACAGGGATGACCATCTTTTAATTTTTAAAACGGTATTCGAACAATAATAGTACTTGCTCAAATAATTTTTATTCCTATTCAATTATACGGCGTAACTGTTTAATTGGTTATCTGTCAAGGGCAATAAAATCGCCTGTGACAACAGGTTTTTAAAACCTGTGATCCTGATTCCGGCGAGCATGATTTCAGGATTAAGTCCGGAACGGATTGATGCAAGTCTCGCTTATGAACTAAATCATATCAGGAGAAATGATTATACAATAAATAGTATCCGAACTCTCATTGAAACCATATTTTTCTTTCATCCTGCAATATGGTACATTTCTCCCAGATCAGGAAGGAAAGAGAGAATGCATGCGACGATACAGCAGTTGAATCCTGTGAGCGCATTGACTTCTCTGCCAGCCGGTTCACCATCCACAGGAGGGCAGGCTGGGCCGAGCTCTCCCGATTGTCATCGGGATCGGTTGACTACGTCGAGCTCGCAAGCTCGGTTCCCCGCAGCCCCGCCTGTCATGGCTTGCGGCGAGGAGCTTAATTGACCGGGGACAAAGTGAACTATGCAAAGACACTTGCTTTCACTCAGGATTATGTATTTCGTCAGGGAATGTTATCAAAGAGGACGATAAATTAACTGCGTCAAATGGCTCAGTATGTATTATGTGTTCAGGGCAGCAACTACCTTACATAACGGGCTGACTCTTTTCTACTTTTTCTTTTGGTACTTGACATACTCAAAATTGATGCGGTGAAGAGAATCACCCAGGGCCTGACCAGTTTCAAGGCCATCTTCATCCCACTCTTCATAGAACCATTTTACCTTTAAATTTTTTATATGCTCACTCGATTGAAGTTTATTCAAAAGCTCAAGCAATTTTTTTGCCGAAGATGTATTGATGTATTCAATAATAAGGTCGAAATCCACTTCTTCGGCATGTAAATTCTCAACCCAGTCAAGGATCGGATCGAAAAACTCTTTGGCATTTTCTGCATATGCATTGCCTGCCATAACAAGTTTTCCGCTTGAGAAAAAATCAATTAAAGGAGTGTTTTTTGTGGGTTCAATCTGAAGATCTTCCATGTTGTGAATAATTTTTAGTCTGGTTTTGGTTATTTGTTCTATAGTTTAACGAATTTAAAGCAAATTGGATACGTAAACAATAAGTTTTTCAGATACTTATTAAAAAGAATTCCGTTCATTGTTAGCAGAAGAACTGAACATGTTGAAAAAAATCGCCTGATTGTTTGATAAGATTTATACGGGAGCCTGTGGTATATAAATGTCTTGGTTATTGTGTGAATAACAATTTTAACCAAATTTAATCGTTCCGGACAAAATAGGATACGAATTATTTTTCACTTCAATAAAATATTTATAATTATCTTAAAACCATCTTTACATCTTAATCATCCAAAATCATGAACAGAAAAAAAAACAAAACAAAAAACAGAAGAGACTTTATTAAAAAAGGAGTTGCAGGTTTGGCCGGTTTGTCTGTATTTCCTTCAATAAGCAATGCTTCATCCTTGAAAACAGAATTATTAAATGCAGAAGAGAATAAAATAATTTACAGAACCATGGGAAGAACAGGATATAAAGTGCCTGTTGTTAGCCTGGGTTCATCAACAAATGAATTTCTGATAAAAGCTGCTCTGAAAAAAGGCATGAAACTCATAGATACTGCCTATCTGTATGGCAACGGTCTTGACGAGACTACCATCGGCAGAGCACTGACAGGTTTACCAAGAGACTCTTATGTTATTGCCTCAAAAGTATACGGACTTCGTGATAACAACACGGGAATGCCTTTGAACAACAGTACTCCTGAAGAATTTCAGGCAGACTTCAGAGAAAGGGTAGAAACAAGTTTGAAGAGATTACGGATCGACTGTCTGGATATCTTATACCTGCATGCGGCTGATAATCCTGAATTGATTAAAATGGGCATGATTAAGGATGTGTTGATTGAATTGAAAAAGGAGGGAAAAACGAAATATATTGGTGTTTCAACACATACTAATTCTGTGGTGTATGCAATAGCAGATGAAGGCATTTACGATGTAATTCTTATGGCTTATAATTTCAGAGATGAAGAAACAGGGGAAACACGGAAAGCGATCAAATACGCTGCTGAAGCCGGTTGTGGAATTGTAGGCATGAAAGCACTTGGAGGCGTTTTCTGGGATGAAGAAAGAAAACAGCGCATTAATCAGAAAGCAGCGGTAAAATGGATAATGCAGGATGAAAATGTTCATACGACAATACTTACCATCAATACTTTTGATCAACTGGAAATGTATATGTCGCTAATGAACAATCCCGAAATTACTCCTGAAGACAGAGAAGAGTTGAGACTCGGAAAAAACAATACCACTATAGGGATGTATTGCAATCAGTGTGAACAATGCATTTCACAATGTCCTTATGGAACGGATGTCCCCAAATTTATGAGATCATATATGTATGCTTATGCTTATGGAAAACCTGCAAAAGCAAAAGAAACATTTCATCTGTTGCATAGCCACAAACTTCTTTGCGGGAATTGCAGGGACGGGTGTAAAGTCACCTGCCCCATGGGATTCGATGTGCGAAGGAAAATAATGGATATTTCAAGAATATGGGAAGTTCCGGATGAATTTCTGGTCTGATGCGAATCCTGATATCCGGGTCAATTCATTTATTTACTAATATTTTGATACTAATTTTATCGTCATGAAAACAATATGTAAGTTATTTCCAATATCTATTTTTATTCTCTGTATTCTGGCATTTGATATTTCCGGTAATTGTTCAGAATTGGTACGGTATTTTCCTGAAATTCCCGGATTTACAAAGAAAGGTGAACCTGCCGTATACAATCCGGACAATTTATACAATATAATCGATGGAGCTGCAGATGTTTATCTGAACTTTGAATTCAAAGAACTGGCAACATTGATTTATGAGAAAGGTGAAGATCAATCTCTCATTATCGAGATTTATCGTCACAAAGATCTGAACTGTGGATTTGGCATTTACAGTCATGAAAGAGTATACGGTGTTTCAAATTATGTTGATGTTGGAACTCAGGGCTATTATGAAACTGGAATTCTAAACTTCTTTAAAGATTGCTATTATGTAAAAATAAGGGCTTATGATCTTGAAAACGAGGAACCAACTCTTATAGGTGTTGCCAGGACCATAGCCGCCGAACTTCCGGGAGATAATCATTTTCCCGAAGCTTTGCAGGACCTTCCTTATATGTACAGAACCTTTAATCGTGAGCGGTATATTCCGAAGAACTTTCTTGGATATTCGTTTATGAATAAAACATTTACAGCGGATTATTATAACCCGAACATACCGGCAGGAGCATACTCTTTTTTTATTTCAATGTGTGATTCCAAGGAAGATTGTAAAAAAATGATTTCTAAATATCGGGAATATTTGGAATTGCCTGAAGAAGAAATTGCTGAAGGGCGATACACGCTGGATGATCCTTATTATGGGACAGTGAGTCTTTTATGGCAGGGAACGCGCATAAAGGGAATTTATGGAGTCAATGATGAAGAATATATTTCCGGACAATTTGCATTTGATCGGGATGACTATATACTAAAAATCGATGAATCCGTTGTTTCCTATCAGAAATCCGCTACTTCCTCTTCAGATGAAAATTATCGTCTCATACCCGAATATGCTGTTGATGGCGATCTGATGACAAGATGGTCGAGTGCATGGAGCGATCCGCAATGGATACGAATAGATCTGGGTGATGAATACAACATCAATAAGATCAAACTGTACTGGGAGGGTGCATATGGCAGATCATATAACATACAGGTATCACTTGATGGCACTGCATGGAAAGAAGTATATGCAACCAGTACAGGTAACGGAGGGGAAGATGATCTGAATATCGAACCTGTAAACGCAAGATATTTGAAATTAAATGGTCTGGAGAGGGCT
This sequence comes from Bacteroidales bacterium, assembly GCA_016935615.1. Classification (GTDB taxonomy): domain Bacteria; phylum Bacteroidota; class Bacteroidia; order Bacteroidales; family UBA10428; genus UBA10428. Next base: position 243 of record JAFGQO010000120.1, on the reverse strand, counting down.
ACACAATACGGTTATTCATTATATGAGATTTTAGTGTTTCAAACCGGGAACTAAGGAATAGGATTTTTTTTGATGATACCTGCCTTCTGGCTGTAACAATATATCTCAGCTGTTGAATAAAAGGTAATAGGTTCTGAATATTTTCTATGACACGATCTTTTCACCTCTTGTATTTGCATCAGATAGGTATTTAACGTGAGTTCGAAATAAAAAACCTTAAGTATCAATTATTTAAAAAAGCTT
>JAFGQO010000119.1 GCA_016935615.1 Bacteroidales bacterium | reverse complement strand
TATAAGGATCGATAATACATTTATTGATTTATAGTTATTCATATGAGCAGACTTTGTGTTTCTTCGGGTTTTGGAGTCTTCGTGGCTAAAATAGTATAATTAAAAAATGCCACAAAGTCACCAAAACACAAAGAACTCACTAAGTAACTTTTTTAAATAATTGATACTTAAGTTTTTTTATATCGAACTCACGTTATTTTAAATGTTCTATTCAGAATAACATAAAAGAAGTCTGAATGCTTTTGTTTTTCTTGTTATTTAAATAACATTACTATTTAGAAGTATTATATATTATAGGATTGATGATTATTTGTTATTAAAATAACAACAAATTATTTATTTTTGAATCGTTAAAAAAGAAGAAAAAACAGGAGATACACTTCCGGATTATTATACTATCGTTTGTCCAAATATACAATAGAACTTTCCTGTAATTATAAAAAGTTAAACAATATGAGGAAAATAAAGACCTTGGATGAGTTAAAGAAGTTGCAGAAAGATGTTATAGCAATGCAAGAAAAAAACAAGACTTCCGGAAACCTCATCCAAATCAAAGTAGCAATGGCTACCTGTTGCATTGCTTCAGGATCGCGCAATACCTTTAATTTTATCCTTGATGAGCTGGCAAAAAGAAATATCGAAGCCTCAGTAACTCAAACAGGATGTATGGGATACTGCTATGCCGAACCGACAATTGAAGTCAATATCCCCGGAAAAGAACCTGTAATTTTTGGCTATGTCAATGAAAAAAAAGCAGATGAAATTATCGAAAAATACATCCGGGGAGGTGAACTCGTAGAAGGCATAATTCCCTTGAATTACAGCACAATTGAAGATATTGAATAAACCATACCGGAGGAAAAGAAATGGCAGAATATAAATCGCATATACTTGTATGTGGAGGTGTAAGTTGTAAATCCTCATCAAGTGATCTGCTGGTAGAGAATCTGAACACAGAAATCATAAAACAGGGATTGAAGGAGATTGTGCAAGTTATTAAAACCGGCTGTTTTGGATTTTGTGAGAAAGGGCCAGTTGTAAAAATTATACCTGATGATATTCTGTATACGCATGTCAGACCTGAAGATGCATCGGAATTAATTGAAGAACACATTGTTAAAGGCAAAATAATTGAACGCCTGATTTTTGCAGATCCAATAACCGGAGAAAAAATCAGCAAAGCAGGAAACATGAATTTTTATAAAAAACAATTGCGAATTGCCTTGCGGAATTCAGGTAGTATTGATCCTGAAAATATCGAAGAGTATATTGCACGGGGCGGCTATAAGGCATTGGGCAAAGTTCTGAATACATTAACTCCTGAAGAAGCAATCGGAATTGTAAAAGAATCAGGTTTAAGAGGCAGGGGAGGCGGAGGATTCCCAACGGGACTGAAATGGGAACTGACAAGGCAGACAGAGAGCGATGTGAAATATGTAGTATGCAATGCGGATGAAGGAGATCCCGGCGCTTTTATGGATCGCTCTATTCTGGAGGGAGATCCTCATTCTGTGCTGGAAGCAATGGCAATAAACGGATACTGTACCGGAGCCTCTCAGGGGATCATTTATATCCGTGCAGAGTATCCGCTGGCCATTGAACGATTAAAAACAGCAATAAAGCAAGCCCGGGAGTATGGTGTACTGGGCAACAACATTCTGGGAAATGAATTTGATTTCGATATTGAATTGCGATACGGAGCAGGTGCATTTGTATGCGGTGAAGAAACAGCTCTCATACATTCTATGGAAGGTGGAAGAGGAGAGCCAAGCCTGAAACCTCCCTTCCCCAGTGTTGAGGGTTATATGAAAAAGCCTACAAATGTGAACAACGTTGAAACGTACGCAAATATTCCGGTCATTTTCAATAAAGGTGCCAGGTGGTTTAATCGTATTGGCACAGAAAAATCGAAAGGAACAAAAGTATTTGCCCTGGCAGGTAAAATAAACAATGTTGGGCTTATTGAGGTTCCAATGGGTATCACACTCCGGGAAGTCATTTTTGAAATCGGAGGAGGAATAAAGGGAGGTAAAAGATTCAAAGCGGTACAAACAGGAGGCCCTTCGGGAGGATGTCTTACAGAAAAACACCTTGACACACCCATTGATTACGATAATCTGATCGCAGCAGGTTCTATGATGGGCTCAGGCGGAATGATTGTTATGGACGAAGATGATTGTATGGTCGATATGGCAAAATTTTTCCTCGCCTTCACAGTAGAAGAATCATGCGGAAAATGTTCCCCTTGCCGTATCGGAAACAAACGTCTTCTTGAACTGCTCGAAAAAATCACAAAAGGCAACGGTTTAATAGAAGACATCAATCAATTGATAAATCTCAGCAATGTAATTAAAGACACCTCTTTGTGCGGTTTAGGACAATCGTCGCCAAATCCTGTTCTTTCAACTCTTAATAATTTCATGCATGAATATAAAGCGCATATCATCGATAAAAAATGTCCGTCTGGTGTATGCAAAGCCTTAATGACCTATGAAATTGTTGAAGAGAATTGCGTCGGTTGTACTGCATGTGCGAGGGCCTGTCCTGTAAGTGCAATTGCAGGAGAGAGGAAAGAGGTCCATTCTATTGATCAAACACTATGTATTAAATGCGGAGCATGTATAGAAAGATGTAAATTCAATGCAGTAGTAGTAAAATAAGAGGATCTGAAAACATGGAAACTGTAAAATTAACAATCGATAATAAAACCATTGAAGTTCCTAAAGGAACCACTATCTATAAAGCAGCAAAAAAACTGGATATAGAAATTCCGGTATTGTGCTATATGGATCTTCCCGATCTGAATATTGAACACAAACCCGGTGGTTGCCGTGTTTGTTCAGTTGAAGTTGAAGGACGCAGAAACCTTGCTCCCTCCTGCTCTACTGAAGTTGCTGAAGGAATGATAGTGCATACACATTCCATGCGTGTTTTGAATGCCCGCAAGACTGTTATGGAACTGATACTCTCTGATCATCCGAAAGACTGTCTTTCTTGTCCGAAATCCGGAAACTGTGATCTTCAAAATCTGGCTATAAAAATGGGAATCCGCGAAATCCCTAACCAGGATATTGCTGAAATGTCAACGTACAGAGTTGATTTCTCTCCTTCGATCATCAGAGATATGGATAAATGTATCATGTGTCGCCGTTGTGAAACAATGTGTAATGAATTTCAAACAGTTGGAGCTTTGTCTGCTGTAAACAGGGGATTTCAATCTGTTGTGGCTCCGGCTTTTGAAATGGATCTTGAAGACTCACCGTGTACCTATTGCGGACAATGCGTTGCCGTTTGTCCCACTGGTGCGTTAACAGAGGTAGATCATACAAATAAACTGATCGAGGACCTTTCCAATCCTGAAAAAACAGTAATTGTTCAGACAGCTCCTGCAGTACGGGCTGCTCTGGGAGAAGAATTTGGTATGGCACCCGGAACTTCGGTAACCGGCAAAATGGTCACTGCCTTGCGCCGTCTGGGTTTTAAATATGTATTCGACACCGATTTTGCTGCCGACCTGACCATTATGGAAGAAGGATCGGAACTTCTTGACAGACTTACCAGGCACCTGAACGGAGATAAGAATGTAAAATTGCCGATTCTTACATCTTGTTGTCCGGGCTGGGTTAATTTCTTCGAACAACAATTTGCCGATCTGCTTGATGTACCCTCTACAGCCAGGTCGCCTCAACAAATGTTCGGAGCAATTGCAAAAACATATTTTGCCGAAAAGATCAGTGTAAATCGTAAGGATATGATTGTTGTGTCGATCATGCCCTGCCTGGCAAAAAAATACGAATGCCAGCGAGACGAGTTTAAGGTAGATGACAATCCTGACGTCGATTACTCCATCTCTACAAGAGAACTGGCCCAGCTTATTAAAAGAGCCAATATGGATCTTGCCCACATGCTTGATGAGGATTTTGATCAGCCTATGGGTGAATCCAGCGGGGCAGCAGTAATCTTTGGCGCAACAGGCGGAGTAATTGAAGCAGCAGTTCGCACTGCCTATGAACTCTATACCAGGAAAAAACTTGAGAAAGTTGACTTCAAACAATTGCGCGGTATGGATGGTATTCGTCATGCTGAATTGGATTTTAACGGATTTCCTTTACAGATCGGTATCGCACATGGTTTAGGAAATGCAAGAAAACTTCTCGAAGAAATAAGAGTTGGCAAAAGCCAGTTCCATGCCATTGAGATTATGGCATGTCCGGGAGGTTGTATCGGTGGTGGCGGTCAGCCTCTGCATCATGGAAATCTTAACATATTGCAGAAAAGAATGGAAGCCATTTACAATGAAGATAAAAATAAACCTATACGAAAATCGCATGAGAATCCATACATTAAAAAATTGTATGATGAATTCCTTGGCAAACCCATGAGCGAAAAAGCACATCAACTTCTGCATACACATTATACTGACAAAAGCAAAAAGATCATCTATATGAAATAATTGTATACAGTATTAAAATCAAGTATATTAAAAGAATAATAAGACTACAATGTCAAGAATTAAAGTAGAACTTAGAAAAGATCAGATAGACACCATTAAGGAAATCTGCAAATCCTTTTATAATAACAGTGGTGAATTGATTAATGTTTTACATAAAGTCCAGAGCACCTTCGGGTATCTTCCTGCCGAAGTTCAGGAAATTGTTGCCGGAGAACTGAATATACCGGTTGCCAAAGTATATGGAGTGGTCACATTTTACAGTTTTTTTACCATGCTGCCCAAAGGAAAACATCCTATATCAATATGCACTGGCACAGCATGTTATGTTCGAGGTGCGGAGAAGGTTCTGGAAGAATTCAAGAAAGAGCTTAAGGTAGAATTAGGTGAAACCACAGCCGATGGAAAATTTTCCATCAGTTGTCTGCGATGTGTGGGTGCCTGCGGTCTGGCACCTGTTGTACTTGTCGGTGACAAAACTTATGGCCGTGTAGCCCCTGAAATGGTAAAAGACATTCTTGCAGAATACCACGAATCATTGTAACAATTGCAAACCGGCATATTTCTCCATATACCCAATAATTGACGGATTGTGAAAAAAAATGTGCAGTTAGTCAAAATTGAAACATTCCGGCCATTTTAATTTATATTTTTGAATTGGTTTTACTGAAAAATGAATTGGCACAATGCGGGAATTATTACAAAAAACAATTGATGAACTGAAATTCAGAGTCAAGAAGAATCTCAAAGTTATCAATGAAAATCAATTGCAGATCAAACAATTGCTCGCTTCTAATACCACAGGCGAACGTGCTAATGAATATGAGAAATGCTATTCGGTTAACAAAAAGTTATTGCAGGAAAACAATGATTACATCAATATTCAACTCACACTGATCAATTTCCTTGAAAAATATAAAGGCACAGCCGTTCTGGATGATACCATGCCTGTTGTTGATATTTATTCTATTTCAGATGAAGTCGAGGTGCTTGACCTTACCCTGAAAGGGATCGTGAAATTCGATGAGAAACATCCCAAATTCAAAAACAAAAAATTCATTGACAAAATGATATCTCACTTTGAAACAATGGAAGAATATGAGAAATGTCAAAAATTGATTGAGATGAAAAATAAACTCTCGTAATAAAATATTTTATTAGGAGAACCCGGTATATTGCCGGGTTTTTTTATTCCCGGAAATAGGAAAATCCCTATTTTAGCCTGTTATTAAATAGTTACCTTTGCCAGCACAAAAGCAAATAAAATTTCGCATTTCCTTTATGGGTTCGGGCAATGTTGCCTGGCACCTGTCACGTGCTTTTTTCTCCGGAAGACACATTATTCATGCTGTTTACAGCAGAAATGAATTTCAAGGTAAAGAGTTAGCCAATATGTTGAATGCCAGCTATGCAAACAATTTTTCCTTTTGTGATGATGCAACGGATTTTCTCATCCTTGCAATTGATGATACGGTCCTGCCCGAAATAATAAATAAACTACACGCTGAAAATACAATTGTACTGCATACCTCCGGAAGCATTGGATTGGATGTTTTTCAAAATAAAATCAAGTACTATGGCGTTTTATATCCTTTCCAGACCCTTACAAGAGGTTTTGAAACAGATATTGCCAATGTGCCTTTATGCATTGAAGCATCTGACAAACAGGTTTTGACTCAAATATATAATCTGGCATATTCCATAAGTCAGAAAGTCTTAGCAATTGATTCTGAAAAAAGAAAAATTTTGCATCTGGCAGGTATACTATCAAATAACTTTATAAATCACCTGGTTGCCAGGACATACGATTACCTGGAAAAGAATGAGATTGATAAAGAACTGCTATTCCCCCTGTTAAACGAAACACTTAATAAACTCAGGAAAATATCTCCACGCGATGCACAAACAGGGCCGGCAAGAAGAAAAAACCTGAACATTCTGGAAAAACATAAAGCATTGCTTGAAGAAGAACCTGAATTGAAAAAGTTGTATAGCTTAATTTCTGATAGTATTATTGCATATTATTCATGATTATTATATTATGTCAGATTTTAAATCCTTAATGAACCAGGTTAAAGCCTTTGTTTTTGATGTTGACGGGGTTTTCACGGATGGGCAGGTTTATTTATTCCCCGGTCAGGAATTCATCAGAGCCGTAAATATTAAAGACGGATATGCCATACAACATTGCATTAAAATGGGATATCATGTTGCAATTATTTCCGGTGGCAAATCGGATGAAATTGCCAAAAGATTTCAAAAACTGGGAGTTGCGGATATTTATTTGGGAGCTTCCAATAAGTTCGAATTGTATGAGGATTTCAGAACAAAATACCGGCTGGATCATTGTAATATCCTCTATATGGGTGATGATATACCTGATTATGAGATTATGCAGAAAGCAGGTGTCCCAACTTGTCCTTCCGATGCAGCATATGAAATCAAAGAACTTTCCGTTTATATATCGAATAAAGGTGGTGGGCAGGGATGTGTACGGGATGTAGTCGAACAGGTTTTGCGTTTACAGGATAAGTGGATGGTTAAAGACTCTTTTAAATGGTAAAACAACTGAAAATATGTTTAGCCTTTCTCAGATTAATCAGGCTTCCTAACCTTGTAATTATCGCTATTACACAATATTTTATGCGCTGGTTCATACTGAAACCTTTGTTATCTGTATCGGATTTCAAAGTGCAGTTGAATACACTACAATTCTCCTTGCTTGTGTTGTCGACTGTTCTGATCGCAGCTGCAGGCTATATTATCAACGATTATTTTGATCGGAAAACTGACTTGATCAACCGACCCGGTCGTGTAATAGTTGGCCGTTTAATAAAACGCAGATATGCCATGGCCTTTCATATTGTATTTTCAACACTTGGAATTCTGGCCGGAACATATCTTGCTTATAGCATTCACCGACTGAGTCTTGGCATAGTGTTCATTTTTGCCACGGTTGTATTGTGGTTTTATTCCACAACATACAAACGGCAGGTAGTTATCGGAAATCTTATCATTTCCATGCTTGTCGGATTTGTGCCCCTGATGGTTTTATTGTTTGAATTTCCTTTGTTGGTAAAACGTTATGAGCTCTATATTCTGGCCAGTGGAGTCAACTTCAGCTATCTTATTTTCTGGGTGGTAAGTTATACTATATTTGCCTTTATAGTAAACCTGATAAGAGAGATAATCAAAGACATTGAAGATTTTGAAGGAGATTATGTTTTTGGTCGGCAGACTATTCCTATTGCCTGGGGTTTGCAAATTGCAAAATGGATTGTTATTGGATTGATTGTG
>JAFGQO010000118.1 GCA_016935615.1 Bacteroidales bacterium | reverse complement strand
TGACCCCCTTCGCTTACGACCGGCAAGTGAAGGTAAAAAGCAAAAAAGCGACCCTATTACGCATAGCTCCGGCCAGCTGGATCAAGCCAATCAAAAACCCGGCCATCTGGATCAAACCAATCAAAAACCCGGCCAGCTGGATCAAGCCAATCGGAAGCCGCTGTAATCGTATTTTTTCAAGAATAACTATGAATAATTAATTTAAGTTTAGTAAATTAGCTATCAGGTTCTTCAATATTCGCTTAAAAAACTCTTCCGATAAAACCTGCTAGTATATGAAAACATTGATTTTAGCTCTTTTGTTATTTGCAAGCTTCTTTATTCTGCCTGCTTTCGGCCAGAATGATACAGTTGATGTAGTTTATGATATTGCGGATACACTTAATAAAGATATCCGGCTCTTCGAGCGTGATGACCTGCTGGAATTATCCCTTCGGTTTGATATTACAACTTACAGGCGAAAAAGATCAAATGAAGAGTATCTGCCTGCTGTTCTGACTTACCATATAAGCGAAACAGATTCAATCAATAAGGACATCAAGTTACGTGCACGTGGAATAATGCGTCTCGGTTACTGCGACTACCCTCCCATCAGATTAAATTTCAAGAAATCGAAATCGCCTGATGATGAGTTTAGCAATATCGATAAACTGAAACTGGTAACACACTGCAAACTGGGCAATGAAAATTATTTACTCACAGAGTTCCTTATTTATAAATTATTCAACATCCTCACTGACAATAGTTTCAGGGTCAGGCTTGTCAGGATGAATTACATTAATACACAAAAGGAGAGTAAGCCTGTAAGACAGTTTGGATTCTTAATTGAACCTATTGAAGCTTTATGCGCCAGGACAAATTCTCACGAAGTAAGTTCAATGGGTGTAGATCAACCTAATATTAAAGCTGACATGATGGACAGAATGGCGATCTTCAATTACATGATCGGAAATACCGACTGGTACGTGTCTAATCATCATAATGTTGTGATTCTTGTGCAACCACATTCTGAGAGACCCGATCTGGGAGCCATCATCCCATATGATTTTGACTATGCAGGACTGGTGAACACAAACTACGCTGTACCTCATGAATCGGTACCCATCAAAACGGTTCGCGAACGTTACTACTGCGGAATCTGCCGGACTGAAGAAGAGTTTACAGAGGCACTTAAAGAATTCAACGACAAAAAAGAAGAATTCTATAATATAATAAGAGATTTCCCTTATATGGATGAAAAATATAAGAAAAATCTGTTCACTTATCTTGATGAATTTTACAGGGATTTCGATAAAAGAAATACAATTGTCTATAAATTGCTCAGTGAATGCAAAAAATATTAGTATGAACTGATTCTGCATACATCCTTTCAAATATTAACAGGTTAATTTATAATTGATATCTTTGCCCCTTAATTTTCTGGCGATGAACTTCAATATAAACGCAGGGATAAGGGGATTGATTTTTGACTTGGACGGGACCCTTGCAGACACTATGCCTTACCATTTCCAGGCATGGAAAAGGGCATGCAAAAAATATGGTGCTGATATAGAACCAGCGCTTCTGAAAAAACACACCGGAAGTCCCGGACATATAATAGCAGGAGAAGTTATTAGCAAATTCGGCCTTGAAGGGAGTGTTACAGTTAAAGAGATAGTCCAGGAAAAAATCCAACAGTTTCATAAACTGCAGCATTTAGTAAAACCTATTGAGCCCGTTGCAGCTATAGTAAGAAAATATCATGGAAAATTACCTATGGCTATAGGAACGGGAGGGCACATTGAATCAGTTGAGCGTACTCTTGAAATTACCGGTCTGCGAAAATATTTTGATATAATTGTTACTGCAAATGATGTTGATAATTTCAAGCCACACCCTGAAACATTCCTCAAATGTGCTGAAATAATGAATATTGATCCTCGTCATATACAGGTTTTCGAAGACGGAGATTATGGAATTGAAGCAGCAAGAACAGCAGGAATGATCCCCGTAGATGTCAGATCGTGGTACGATTCAGACTGGTGAACTAAAGTCATCTGTTTCACCCCTTGAGGCCGGAGCAAGGGGGGATTGAGGCCGGAAGAAAATGGAAATTGGTGCCGCAACCAGATGGAAATTGAGGCCGGAGCAAGGTGGGATTGAGGCCGGAAAAAGGTTTGCATAAATTCCGGCCTGCCGGAATCCCGCTTCAACATAGGGGAGGAAGTGTGTTTTTCAAAACGACCCGGTGCAATGAATAAATCCTTACAGATAGTAACAAGCCTCGACGGATCCCATACCCTCTATTCATCAGAGATTAATGATCATTACCATTCCATTTACGGGGCAGTGCAGGAATCTGAATACATTTTCATAAAGAACGGATTTGATATTTGTACTGCAAATCCTGTCCATATTTTCGAAGTGGGTTTTGGAACAGGGCTTAATGCTCTTCTTACAGCAGCAAAAAATCTGGAAGAAACAAGAGAAGTATTATACACCTCTGTTGAAAAATATCCTCTCGGTGAAAATATTATCCGGGCCTTGAATCATCATCAATACGCAGGTCCGGAAGGTGAAAAGCTGTCAGGTTTGATTCATTCAGCTGAGACCGGCAAAATGTCAGTTATAAGCAAAAATTTTAAGTTAATGAAAATTCACAGCGACTTCATAAATGACTATATTACAGGTAGTTTTGATTTAATATACTTTGATGCGTTTGGCCCTGACAAGCAGCCTGAAATATGGTCATCCGGAGTATTTGAAAAAATCTCTGCACTTACAAAGTCCGGAGGTATCCTTGTCACATATTCAGCAAAAGGTGATGTTAAAAGAAATCTAAGAGCTGTTGGATTCGATGTAAAAATACTTTCGGGTCCTCCGGGCAAAAGACATATTATACGTGCATATAAAATCTGAAAAAAAACCTTAAATAATTTTTTACAAAGGTCAAAGTATTATCTTTGCGAAAAT
>JAFGQO010000117.1 GCA_016935615.1 Bacteroidales bacterium | reverse complement strand
CTAATTTTTATTTCAGGTGGCCAAATGTACTACAATTTTTCTTTTGAAGAAAACTTAATTCATAAATGAGCCATTAACAATAAGTTTTTGAATTTGCCAAATAGAGCATTCTGGACACAGGAGCTTTGCTAATTTCATTACAAACCTGCTTACGGACCTAATTGTATATTCGTTTCTTCCCGAAAAACCTTCAATCAATCTGGAAATACATTGATAATAAAGCATTAACAAGATAATATTATTTTGACATACGTTATATAAGATATTTTCCCTTAAGCCGGGAGGGTTCTTACTTTTTATTCACCCTATGTTTATTTTATTTTGTGTTCATAAACTCACTTCGTTAGGTTCCATTGATGAAAAAGTAAGCAAACCTGCCTACCATGCGCAGTCAGGCAGAAAATCCGGAAAAAAATAAGCTTGACCACATTCCATAGCACTCTTATCACATGTAGCACGCATTTTTTTTAACGCTCACTCAGTTCTTTTTCTCTTTATGATTAACCAATTCATTCTATTTACTACTATAGTTTGTTCAGGCATGTGCGGTAGGCGAAAAACCTGCTATATCGGGTCGGCCGTAGCTTGTGGACTGACTAGGTTTTTCTTGATTCTTTTGATTTCTTTTCTCATCAAAGGAGAAAAGAAATGCCTGTCCGGCGAGGACTACCAAAAACAATTGATGTCAGTGAACATTCTTGAAAAAATAGCTGTTGTTTTGTTTCGAACTCACGTTAATCAAAGAAATCAATTGGATCGTGTCAGAAAAATACAGTTATTGTTATCTGAAGCTACTCAAATATTGGCTATTTTCACATCAATCGGTAAGAAGTTGAAACTTTAGGCACTTAAATTATATGAAAAGAAGAGATTTTATCAAAACAACAGGTGCATTCAGCTCGGCTATTATGGCTGGCTTTTCTTTCATCTCTTGTGATCAACCTGTTAATATCATGGCAAAATATTCAAAATACCGGGGATTTAATCTTCTTGCTAAATTCAGTGGTATGGGTCCCAGAGAACGATTTCAGGAAGAAGATTTTGAGATCATGGCTGAGTTGGGATTTGATTTTGCCCGGATACCGATGTCCTATTGGAATTGGGCAAGAGTTGATGACTGGTATGCAATCGACGAAGAAATATTCAAAGACATTGATGAGGTTATTGAGTTCGGAAAGCAGTACAGAATACACATTAATTTGAATATGCACAGAGTTCCCGGGTATTGTATTAACAGGGGCGATCTGGAACCGTTTGATTTATTTCATGATAGTGAGGCAAATATGCAAAAAGCTTTGGATGCAGTTGTTTACCATTGGAAGCTTTTTGCCGAAAGATATAAAGGGATATCCAGTGAAAGATTAAGTTTTGATCTGATCAACGAACCGCCTCATCTGAAAGAAGAAACCCGATATATCAAAGTGGTTAAAGCCCTCGTTGAAGGCATAAGACAAAAAGATCCCGGCAGGTTGATTGTAGCTGATGGCAAAGATGTGGGAAGAACTCCGGTATACGGGATTATCGATCTGGATGTCGTGCAAAGCACAAGGGGTTATGATCCGATGAGTGTTAGTCACTATACCGCAAAATGGGTACCGGAGGATGCATTTCAGACTTTTGATGTTCCTGGTTGGCCTCTTACAGGTGACGATGGGAAAATATACGATAAAAAATATCTTAAAGAACTCCTGATAAAGAGATGGCAACCTATAGTAGATAAAGGAGTACAGGTTCATGTCGGGGAATGGGGTTGTTATAATAAAACACCTCATCATGTTGCTTTGGCATGGATGGAAGACCTGCTTTCCCTTTGGAAAGAAGCAGGGTGGGGGCATGCTATGTGGAACCTTAAAGGAGATTTTGGCATAATGAACAGCAATCGTCCGGATGTAAAATATGAAAATTACAAAGGACACAAGCTGGACAGAAAGATGCTCGAGTTACTGAAAAAATATATGACTGACTGCTAAGTCATCAAAAACAATATTCAGCTTGTATTCGGATATACGATAACAAACAATAGCAAGAAGAACAGTTTACAGGTATTTTTGGATGATATTCAGTAAAGTATCTTTGTTGATAGGTTTTGCAATATAGTCATCACAGCCGGCATTCATTGATTTTTGCTTATCAAGCGGAGATACATAAGCAGTTTGGGCTATTACCGGCAATTGAGGTTTTAGTTCTTTGATTTTTTTTGTTGCATCATAACCATTCATAAGGGGCATTTTAATATCCATCAAAACAAGATCAATATTCATGTTTTGTCTGACGATATCAACAGCCTGTTCTCCATTACTGGCAACAAGAGTTTGTATACCCAATTGTATCATTACTTCTTTTACAAGGAATAAACTGGTTTGATCATCCTCGGCAATTAATACCGTACTTCCCTTCAGTGATCCGGATCCGGGGGATTCATCCTTTTCTTTTGTTTCACTTTTTTCTGCTGAGTCATTATAGGGCAAAGTAAAATAAAAAGTCGAACCTTTTCCGGCTTCTGAATTGACCCATATCTTTCCTTCCAACATTTCAACAAAGGATTTTGAAATCGCCAATCCCAATCCTGCACCTTCATATGGCCTGGTATCAGATGAATCGGCTTGTCTGAAACGTTCAAATATCTTTGTAAGCATATCAGGACTGATCCCGATCCCTGTATCTTTAACGTAGAATTCCAGGTATTTCTTTTTGATTGAGTAACCAAAGTTTATCTGGCCTTCCTCTGTATATTTCACGGAATTTTTGATCAGATTGGACAGTATTTGTGTCAGTTTTGTCTTATCGGTAACAATTATTATCTCCTCGTCCGAAACATTCCGGTCGAATGCTAATTTTAATTCTTTGCTTTTTGTTTCAGGGAGAAAAAATGTATACAGGTTGTTCAGCAGTTCATTCAAATTTGTTTTTTCCAGTCTGATTTCCATTTGCCCGGCTTCGATCTTTGAAATTTCAATCAGATCGTTTATGATATTCACCATCCGGTTACCACTTTGTTGAATAACATCAATGAACTTTTGTTGTTCGGATTTTGTAAGTTCAGGATTTTTCAACAATTCAGAAAATCCGATAATGCCATTCATGGGAGTTCGGATTTCATGACTCATATTCGCAAGAAAAGCAGTTTTTAAATGATCGCTTTCTTCGGCCTTCTCTTTAGCTTCTTCCAGTTCAGTATTGATCTTGTTTATTCTTTCAAGACTTTCAATCAGTTCCATGTTTTGCAGCATATAATCTTCACTCAGTGATTGATAATCTTTCATTTGCTTTTGCAGCATTTTCTCCGTTTTCTTTTTATCCGTTATATCCTGTATCATTGCCAGGTAGTAAAGCACATTGCCTTTTTCATCAAAAATTACAGTGGATATCAGACTACCCCAAAGTACCTGTCCGTTCTTTCTGATATATTCTTTTTCTACCTTGATCTGCTTTATGTTTCCCTGCGACAACGCGATTACTTTTTTACTGTCATCAATTACTCTGTCGGGATGTGTAATATCTGCAAACGTTTTTGCTCTCAATTCATTCAGTGTATAACCTATCATCTTGCAAAATGCAGGATTAGCATCTATAAATTTAAAATCAGGACCGGCAATGGTGATCCCAAATTGTCCTTCTTGAAAGATCCTTCTGAATCGCTCTTCGCTTTCTCGTAATGCTTCTTCTGACTTTTTGCGTGTTGTAATGTCTCTTACAACAGACAGAATATATTGTTTGTCCTTGATTTTGATGAGATCTGAGCTGATTTCAACCGGAAAATGTTCTCCGGATCTTTTAATATTTTTTGTTTCAATTACTAAGTTTTTACCTTGTTGTAATATTTTATTTTGTTCAGCAAAATTGTTTTTTTTGATGTCTTCTTCCTCAGTAATGTTTTCTATGCTAAGTTTCAGAAAATCTTTTCTGGAATAACCATAACGTTCACAGGCAATATCATTGACTTCAGTGAACTTTTCAATTTTTTTTTCATTATATGGATAGAGGAATATAGCATCATTCTGACTATTCAGCAGAGTACGGAATTTTTCTTCGTTTTCCTTCAGTTCTTTTTCATGTTTTTTACGTTCCGTAATGTCCTTTGAGAATGAGAATGAGATAGTTCGGTTTCCGAACTTAAAAAAATTAATGACTACCTCAGCGGGAAATATACTACCG
Source organism: Bacteroidales bacterium (assembly GCA_016935615.1). GTDB lineage: Bacteria > Bacteroidota > Bacteroidia > Bacteroidales > UBA10428 > UBA10428. Next base: position 48,207 of record JAFGQO010000117.1, on the reverse strand, counting down.
TCTTTTCTTTTTTGTGTTGTTTCTATGATTGTATTGACTTTTTTTCGTGTATGTTCTCGATGCACTTTCCATTTTTCCTTATCAAGATTCGGATCGATATCCCATATTTTGAGCTTGGTAATTTCGTTGTGACTATATCCAAGATTCTTACATGCCTGATCGTTAGCATAATAAATATTTCCATTGTCATCCACCTGTGTTATGGCAATGAGAGAATGGTTGATCCCAAAATGAGTTAGTTTTAATTGTTCTTCATGATTTATTCTTGTTGTTATATCGCGAATAGTTGAAAATACCCTGAAAGGTTTTTGGTTTCCTTTTTTAAACTCAGGGACAGAACATATATTGATCCATTTGTATTGCTTTTGTTTGCTTATGTATACTTGTATTTCAACATTACTGACTTTTTCCCCTGTGGTTAATGCTAACAATGCAGGTTGTTCATTCACAGGAAGTATTTTACCATCCTTTTTCCGGGCTTTAAATTCAGTGGATAAAAAATGAATACCAATAAGTTCTTTTTTTGCAGATCCAAGGATTTTTTGAGCGGCATGATTTACTTCAATGATATTTCCTTTCTCATCCTGGTATACGACACCCATATCCATTGTATTAAAAAGATCTTTGTATTTACTGTAATCTTCCTTCATTCAGATAGTTAAAGTATTTTGAATTATGCTATTGATACTGTATTATGAATTTACAAAATCTTTCTCATAATTCTACGGCAAAGTAAGAAATAGAATTTGGTCAATGGTTTATAAAATGTCTTTTCACATGAACCGAAAATCAGTTTTCATTAAAGTAAATGGTTTCGAGTTTTTGAAGATCTGGAATCTCATTTGCTAGTTTGAAAGATTCCATGTACAAACGACGCAGGTTCCCAAGCTCGATTTCGGAATTTTCACGCAGGAAGAAGGGGATTTTATATACCGGCGTTTCAACCTCTAAATATTGTCCGCCATCAAATACCATGTTGGTATTCCATGCATCTCTCCATTTGCATCCTGCCGGAAGATAAACGGATTGTTTTGTAGTGCCTTTTTGCCATATTGCTGATACCAGAACATCAGGTCCATATAAAAATGTCTGCCAGTCGTTCCAGCATTCTTTTTGTTCCGGAAATTCGAGAAACAATGGTCTTACTATAGGCATTCCTGTTTTATTGGCTTCTTTGGCAAGATTGTGTGAATAATCTGCCAGAGATGTATGGATTTTTGCATACAGTCTCCATATAGCGATAAGGGTAGTATCATACCGGGGTTCAGTATCCATATTCCATGGTGCCCTGTCCTCGGTTGGTCCGAATTCCATAATAGGATTAAAGCAGCCGAATGCCAGCCAACGGGCACAGATCTCCCGATCCAGGTCTCCCTGCCAGTATCCGCCAATATCTGAACCCCAGATGGGAAATCCAAGAATCGAACTTCGTTGGACAGCTATAATAGCCGCACGCAAACCTTCAGGCGGTGATCCGATATCTCCCCCCCAGAATCCGCTATAACGGGAGCTTCCCGTATACCCGGCCCGGGGAATCAACACAAAATCATCACCATGTATTTTTTTACAGCTTTCATGCACCGTTTTAACATATAATACCGGATACTCATTTCTTACTTCCCGAGATGTTCTGCCATCGTGAAGTACAATATTCCTGGTTTCGGGAACTGTTTCTTCAGCCCGGTCGAGCTTAAATCCATTCACACCCTGTTTTAGCATTTTCTCAATGCCATTGATCTGCCACCATTCGCATGCATCAGGATTGGTGAAATCAAGAAGTGCCGCATTAGAGGAATCCACATTATGGTGTGTGTTTTTCATAGGCAGTGAATATCCTTTTTGTTCTGCTATTGTTTTCATATCTCCTGTTACCCAGGGTGCTATCCATAAAAGAAATTTTATATCTTTAGAATGGATCCATTCTATCATTTTTTCTGCTTCAGGAAATCGATCGGGATCCCATTCAAAATCGGCATAACCGTGCGTACCAACAGCCCATGGCCTGTCTACCCAATATACGCTGCATGGGATATCAAGGGCTCCCATCATTAAAATATCCTCAACTACCATACTATTGTACGGAGCACCTGCCGGTGTATTGTCGTAATATGTATCAAGATTCGTATGATTGTCTCTCCACCTCCAGGGAAGAAATGCCCATTTGGGAGGCACAATGGTTGGTCCAACATGCAAGGAATGTGCTTTAACAATTTCTGCAGGCGTATCAGAAGTATAAATAACTCCGCTTAGGGATGAACCTTCAAATTCAATACTTACCAGATCCGGGTTCGATTTGCAAATATCATAGTGTCCCGGCCAGTAACCATCTATAAACAGACCGTATCCCAGGGAGGAAAGATAGAAGGGACAGTACAAAGAGAGGGTAGGTTTAATAATCATATCTACTTCCTGCCCACGCAGATCCATGCCTTCGGAAATTCCTTCTCTCCAGGACTCTTTTTGATCTCCATCCACTACTCTCTCAAATAAACCTGTAAAATACTCATCTTCTGATGCGGCAATGTTCATTCCCCATTTATATATCCCGTCTGCAGGATTGGCCTCAAAACGAAACACGCACTTTCCGTTGTTTTCCTGAAAACGGATATACACTGTTCTTTCTTCATTTTTCCATACTCCCTGGAAATTATTACTTCCGGAATAGATTTCAAACGGTTCACCTTTTAACCAGCTTTTTCCCTCAGAAGTTTCAAAAAATATCGCACCTGTTTTATTTGTATTATCCACTGAAAACAGAATGGGTGTTTGACTATCTTCAGGCAATAAAGTCAAAATTACATATCCGTCTTCCTCGTTTTGAGAAATTTTAACAAGTTCATCTTTCTGGCACCTGTTGAAAAGAAATGACGAACATAACATGATCAAAAAGAAAGCATAGTTTTTCATAACAATCCGGATTTAGTCATTTGAGTGAATAGATAAGAAATTCTCATATTTAACTTCCCACTTACCGTCTTCAGGAAAACCATTACGGGTACACATCAGTGCAATGGCACTTAATAATCCTCCATTGCCGGGAAGGTATACTGTTAGTGTTTCATCCTGATAGTTATGGCCATTTATGAGGTATGTGTTTTTCGGACTATCCATCATAAGCAGATCAATTGCCAGTTCGGGTTTGTTTAATTGTGTTGCACACATAGCCGCCATGGGAAAGTCCCAACCCCAGGTTGTATTCCAGTCCCAATCTGCCATTACTTTGTCCAGAGTGTTGCTCAGGATTTCCTTGTCGATCTTTTTCGTTTCGGGCAAAAATCCCAAAACACCCAGCACAATGGGATGATCCGTCAGGTACTCAGCATTGAGATAAGAATCCCGGGTGTTTTCCGTAAAAAGATACAGACTATCCTGTACGGGTAAGTCGGCGAGTTTTTCCAGAATGTGCTGCCAGTTTTTGTCTCTTTCCATGTTCAGTCTTTCCCGCCATTTCTGTGCAGTTTGCAGAGCCCAATACCAGTATGCCAGTTCGAATACGGGATTTATTGTATTCTCAGGTTCAAAACGCTCCTGTGCAGGAATCAAAGCCGGACCTAAAACATAGCGGTTTTTGCTGCTATCCATTCTTGCATAAGAAGTCATAAAATCGGCAGTAGCAAATACCAGGCTCTTGTATTTATGAAGAACAGTCTGGTCCTGGTTATAATAATTGTAAAGCAACTCTGAGAAGTAGATAATATGAGGTTGCTGCCAGATCAGGAATGTACCAATAGTACTGGGACTTTCCCTGCCTCCGGGGCCAATCATTTTTGGCCATCTTACACCATCATAACCTTGTCTTTCGGCCATACCCTTTGCCTGCTCATAAATGTGGGTATAAAATTCCATCTGTTGTTCCATAAGATCTGCCCTGTTCCAGAGAATGAAATGAGCATTGTGCCACCAGTGCATTTCCAGGTGGAACTTACCATACCAGCTGTTGTAAATCAGACCGGTTTCCTGAGGAGGAAGCGAACCGCTGCATTGAATTTTTGTCAGGTATTGAGATAAAATGACTCTGCGTTCCAGTTCAAATGCTCTTGGATCGGTACATTCGGAAAAATCTATGGCTGCTCCGTTATTCCAGAATTGCTTCCAGTGAACTTTATTGTTTTTTTTTGTTTGATCGAATCCGGGAAGCCTGTTTTCCGTTTTTTCTTTTGAAAAATGACAACTGAATTCGAAAATAGTATCATTGCCGATTGGTACAATGTAATATTGATGATTTTCTGTTTTCTCAATGAAGGCTTTATTACTCCAATTAAAGTGTGCATAATACCTGTCGTTATCCAATGTCCTTTCAAATAGAACACTGTTTCTTGTTTCCTCTGAGATTGCTGTTGTGTGCCTATCGGCTCGAAGCAGATCGCATGCACTGCTGAATTTCTCAGGCCTGGCATAGGGGAACCGGATTTTTATTTTCATCTTTCCTGTCAGTAATATATCAGATGCAATGAGAAATGAAATCAAATCCATATACTGGTGACAGTATGTTATAACTTCAACAGGAGTATCCTCTATTTTAAATTTGCTGATAATTTCACCTTTCCACAGATTCAATTCCTGAATCGGATCTTCAATATCGGAAATGGCCATTGGAATAGTATCATTTGCATAGATTTCCAATCCTATCAATCCCAGATGCAACCGGTGAGGATTTTCACGCAGCCATTGAGAAGCTTTGTTCTTTCTTTCTTCATTGGCTGTTGTGAATTGATATATGTATGGGACCGAATCATTTCCTGCCCAGTACATTTTAATAACATCCGACAGAGTATAATCATCAGGATTCGGAAATGAATGCCAGCCCCATTGTGACTGGGTTCCCAGGGGAATACCTTTCTCATAAAACTCAGGGAAGGTTTGCATGCCTGTAATATCAACTGTATATGCAAATTCGCCATTTCCGACAGTGAGAGAATTCAGGGGGTCAATGTCTGAGTGGATAATATTATGCCTGTTCACCAGTTCAAACCTGTTGATTTCCGAGTTTTCGGATAAATTACATGATGCAATAAAACTGACTGATAAAATAAAGACATATTGCAATTTTGTTAGTATCATGCAGACGGATTGTTTAAGTAATGAAAAACCAGTTATTATTTTATACAGATACTACATCTTCCTGAATTCAGGAAGGTTTTATTGCTCTTTATATCGTTATTTATATGAATAGCTGTTTCTGTTGTAAAATAAATGAATTATTTCCATTACATGTGAATTTACTAATAATACAACGATATTATGAATCTGTCATTTCCTTTACGCTAATTTTACTGCGTTGGTATGGGTTTGCATAGACTGAAATAATGACTTTTGTATTCTTAGCCAATTATTTGCATTACCTTGCTTTTTCAACTATCTTAAATCCAAATAATGTATTCATTAAAAATGAGAATACAATAGAGGAGTATTGAAAATATACGCATTCATACTAATTAGTCTGTTTATTACTTTATCCGGCATTTATGCCGGACAAGGTGATACCATAGCAGTCAATCAGCCTGTTTACTACACTTCACTAAAAGACAAATTGTCCCTGTACCTATATGGGATCAATAAGTTCAATGCATTTGAAATGAAAGATTCAGAGAAAGAGAATCTGATCCAGTTCAAGCCAAATGAGAACTTTAATCTGGGTTTGGGATTTAACTACAAATGGGCCGGTATAGGAGCCGCATTTAATTTTGGATTCGTAAATAAGGACAATGATATTTACGGTGATACCAAAAGCATTGACTTGCAGGTGGATTTGTATACAAGCCGTATGGTTTTGTTTCTAAACTTATCGGGATACGAAGGATTTTACTGGCAGAATGTGGACGATTATTATGCCGGCTGGAGCATTAAAGACTCTGTCATTGTCAGACCTGATATAAGTACCTTTAATTTTAGTTCCGGGGCCATCTATACCTTCAATCATAAAAAGTTTTCATTCCGGGCAGCCTACGGGAATACCGAATGGCAAAAACATAGTGCAGGTTCAATGCTGGCTGCCTGTTATTTCTCCTTATATGCAGTAAGTGCAGATTCCAGTCTTGTTCCGGATATATTACAAACCACGTATCCTTTATTTGATAGTCTTACAAATCTTGCAACCTTTAACCTCGGAGGTTCTTTTGGTTATACACATACTTTTGTTATTAAAAAACATGTTTTTATCAACGGTACATTGATGGTCGGCGTCTCAATGCAGGCATTTACAGCGAAGGATTTCCTTGACAATGTTTTGGAAAGTAAAATCAAACCCTCTACACATTCTCATTTGCGATTGGCATTGGGATACAACAGTGAAAAATCTTACTTTGGAATTTCCCTGATTGTCGATTCTTATATAGCCAGGAATGAAATGAATTCTGAGTTTACGCGCAACTATGGCAAATTCCGCGTTTTTTACGGAAGAAGATTTACTGTTTCGAAACCGGATTGACTTTGTAATACCAAAAATGATAAAACCAGTTGACAGAATGGCGTGTGTTCGGTACAATTTCAGATTATCAATTCTCTGCCAGGTATGGTTTTCACTGAACTACAACAAAAATGACAGCTAAGCAATGAAATTTTAGATGGTGTATATTTTGAACTCAGGTTAAAATAAGAAAGCCTGCAATGAGTTTAAACAGTGCAAGCTTTCTGAAAATATGGGTCAAATCGTTAGGGTTACCAGGTGTTAAATATAATGAATTCATTTGATATAGCAATTTTCTTAGGAGAAAATCCTTAAAAAACAAGTATGTTATACAATAAATACGTTAGTTTCCAATGATTTACAGCTCATTAATTGCCGATCTGATTGTTTTTAGTTTCACCAGCAGTTCCCTGACCCGTGACAGGGGAAGCATATTTGCACCATCGGATTTTGCTTTGGAAGGATTTGGGTGTGTTTCCATAAAAATCCCATCCGTTCCGACAGCTATACCTGCTTTCGCAATGGTCTCAATCATATCAGGAAGACCTCCGGCAACGCCACCGGCCTGATTAGGCTGCTGCAGTGAATGTGTTATATCCAGTACCACAGGGTATCCAAGTTTTTTCATTTCAACAATCCCTCTGTAATCAACAATAAGGTCACCGTACCCGAACATAGTTCCCCTGTCGGTAAGAAGGATGTTTTTATTGCCTGATTCTACTACTTTATTGGCTGCAAATATCATAGAGGCAGGTGCCAGGAACTGACCTTTCTTAATGTTGACAATTTTGCCTGTTTTAGCAGCCGCAACAAGTATATCAGTCTGTCGACTTAAAAAAGCCGGTATTTGGATTATATCAACATATTCAGCGGCTATGGCAGCTTCATTTGCAGAATGAATATCTGTGGTAACAGGAAGCTGGTATTTTTCCTTTATATCTCCGAGTATTTTCAATCCTTTCTCATCTCCGATGCCTGTAAAAGAATCCAATCGTGATCGATTGGCTTTTCGGTAAGAAGCTTTAAAGACATATTTTATGCCCAGTTCAGATGAAATATCTTTTATTGTTGAAGCCACTTCGTAACATATTTCCTCACTTTCAATAACACAGGGACCCGCAATTAAGAAGAACTGGGAACTATTTAATTCAATGATATTCATTTTGCGAAAATTGATGATTGCAGCAGTGAAATTACTTATTTCATAGCTTATTTAAGTCCATGAAGCAAAGAAAACTATTAAATAATGATAAATTTGTTCTTTCGCAGTTGCGGGTGACATGAGTATGAAAGGACAAAATTTATGCTTCGTTAAGTGCAATTGTAAGGATATTTGTATTATAACCAGAACAATTAGAAAAACAGGTATGAAAAAACATGTTTCAATTATCACTTTCATAGTAATTTCATTTTCAATGATACTGAATCTCTATTCGCAGGACTATATTATCAATTATATGTCGACTCCATTCAAATATTTTGCCGCTCAGTCGGAGCCCGATGCCAACTGGTATCTGCCTGGCTATGACGACTCTTTATGGCCGGTTGATACGGGTTTAATAGGTTATGGAAGTACTGATTATAATGTTATTATTAATGACCAGGCACAATCTCTGTATCTGCGGTATGAATTCGACCTTGCCGATCCGGATGCATTCAATATCATGAGTTTTCTTGCAGATTATGATGACGGATACATAGCATACCTGAACGGAAAAGAAATCCTCAGGGTGAATGTTGATGATGATCTGAAATATCCCGCTTTCAATGATCTGACAAACCGTGGTCATGAACCAGAATACAACAAGAGCGCCCCGGTTCTGGGCTGGTATATTGACTCGACTATTCTTGATACATGCCTGGTTTCAGGAACAAACTCCATTGCCGTGCATGTACTTAATGACAGCATTGGCGGATCGGATCTTTTTTATGTAATGAATGTTTTTGATTTCAGCAATACGGATTATTACAACATTTACGATGGTGCCTGCAGGTATAAAAGGCAAGTAGATCTTGATTCCACAAAGCTGCCGATAGTGATTGTAGAATCAGATGAAAACGGAATACGGGTAGTAAGGATCGAAACCATCGCCCACATGGGTATAATTGCGAACACGGAAGGAGGTTACAACAAACCAACAGACTCATGCAATGTGTATTACGGGCCGGTTGAAATAGAGGTCAGAGGCCAGTCTTCAGCATACTTTCCAAAGCGTTCCTACGATTTTGATTTCAGGGATGAATTTGGTGAAGATACAAATATAGCTTTGCTTGGTATGCCCAGAGAGAGTGACTGGATACTATTCGGCCCCTGGGCGGATAAAAGTCAGTTCAGAAATCCTTTGATATATTACCTTAGCAGTCTTACCGGACAGTGGGCACCACGAACTCAATTTTGCGAAGTCATTCTGAATGGTCAATACGTTGGTTTATATTCTCTGGTGGAAAAGATAAAAAGAGATAACAACAGGGTGGATATTGCCCGGTTGAATCCTGACGAAATTTCAGGGATCGATTTGACCGGAGGTTATATTTTCAAACATGACAAGCCTGATTCAAGGTATATTCAGATTTCATATCCGAACGAAGATGATTTACAGCCTGAGCAGGAAGCCTATATTACCGAACATTATGATTATTATAAAAGCGTATTGCATTCAAATGCCGGCCTTGATCCGGAAACGGGTTACAAAAAATATATTGATGAATCAACCCTTATTGACTATGTAGTAATTACGGAATTTGCTAAAAATTGTGATGCCTATGCCATGAGTTCATACATGTATAAAGACAGGGATGATAACGATCCGAGAATTAAGTTCGGTCCCATTTGGGATTTTGACCTGGCATTTGGTAATTCACCATGGCAAAACGGATATGTATATGACGAATGGCAATTTGATTACCGTGATAATCATTGGTTTGATATTCAGAGACTTTTTGAAGATCCGGATCTTGTCGATCGGTTTGAGGACAGGTGGTTTGAACTGAGAGAGACCGTTCTTGATGAAAATACCGTCATGGAAATGATTGATTCATTGGCACTTGTTCTGGCTGAACCCATTGCCAGGAATTATTATGTCTGGCCTGTTATTGACAAATATGTTTTTCAGCAATACTGGCCTTACCATGTAACCAGTTACGAAGACGAAATTGATTACTTCAAATCATGGCTCTCTCAGAGAATTGCATGGGTCGATGATAATATTGACAACCTTTATTACCCGGTCACAGAATATCCGTCTGACATCCGGGTACAACAAATCGATGAAAGTTTTGCCAGTCTTCATGCATATCCCAATCCATTTAAAAATGAATTCAAACTTGATATCTATGTACCGGATAATGGAATTTTGAAGATACAGATTGTCAATATCAACGGACAGGTGGTTGACATTTTCTTTGACAGTTATATGAGAGAGGGCAGTTATAAGCTTCGCTGGACTGATGAGGCCAATTTACCTGCCGGTTTATATATGTTGGACGTTTCTATGGAAAATAAGTCACTGGGACATATAAAGCTTATAAAAATAAAGTAAGAAGAAGGTCAGTATCTGTATCTTTTATTCCATAGTTTCTTCAACCGGTTAAGAAATTTTTGTTCGGCGGGATTTTCCTGTGGATCATACAGTATTTTTCCTGCAAGGTCATCAGGAAGAAAATTCTGATCTATGAAGTTACTTTCAAAATCATGGGCATACTTGTATTCTTTTCCATATCCCAATTCTTTCATCAGGGATGTGGGTGCATTTCTGAGATGCAAAGGCACAGGGAGGTCTCCCGTTTCACCCACCAGCTTTTGAGCTTCATGAATAGCTTTGTAAGCAGAATTACTTTTTGGTGAATTTGCCAGGTATATTGCTGCTTCAGAAAGAATGATCCGGGATTCCGGCCAACCTATTTTGTTCACTGCTTCAAAACAAGCATTTGCCAATAACAAAGCATTTGGATTTGCAAGCCCGATATCTTCACTTGCAAGAACGACAAGTCTGCGGGCTATGAATTTCGGATCTTCACCACCTTCCACCATTCGTGCCAGCCAATATACAGCAGCGTTCGGATCACTTCCACGTATCGATTTTATGAAAGCGGATATTATATCATAGTGTTGCTCTCCGTTTTTATCATAAAAAGCGATGTTTTCCTGCAGCTTATCAGTAACAAGTTTATTGGTTATTATGATCTTTTTATTCGTGTCTGAACCATTTGATGAAACGACCAACTCCAGAATATTTAACAGTTTTCTGCCATCACCACCGGAAAATCGCAAAAGAGCTTCATTTTCTTTTATCTGCACATTTAAGTTTTTCAGGAATTTATCTTTTTTTAATGCATTGTTCAATATTTCCAGCAGTTCTGTTTTATCCAGAGGATTCAGAATATATACCTGGCACCTGGAAAGGAGGGGAGAGATAACTTCAAACGAAGGATTTTCTGTTGTGGCACCAATCAGTGTTACTATACCCTGTTCAACTGCTCCGAGCAGACTGTCTTGTTGTGATTTACTGAAACGGTGAATTTCGTCAATGAATAAAATTGGATTAGGTGCATCAAAAAATTGCTGTTTTTTGGCCTTATCTATTGTCTCTCTTACATCTTTCACACCGGAATTCACAGCACTTAATCCATGAAAAGGACGATCCAACACCTTCGCAATTATTTTAGCCAGGGTGGTTTTACCAACGCCGGGAGGTCCCCAAAGTATAAAAGACGGTATTTTTCCGGATTCAATTGACTGCCTCAGGATTGCACCTTTCCCTACAAGGTGATTCTGCCCTATGTAATCATCCAGATTAACAGGTCTCATACGGTCTGCAAGAGGCTGATTCGCTAACATTCAACAAGTGTTATTTGCCTGTAAACTTATGAACAAAATATGATATCTGAAATGAATCAGGACCCTGAAATGTATTTTCATTTGTTTGTATTCTTCTGCATGAAAATGTTATAATAAATCTCTGCATCGATGGAATTCTGTTTGCCGGCCTTATTTCAAAGGTTGAAATTTCGTCACCAGGGCACTAAATTCACAAAGCTTTTTCAGACAGCCTTGAATCGTTCTTATTTACGAAAATATAATGTTTCAGCTTTTCCTGTTTTTTTCATAATTTTTTCGTTTACCTTGGATACTTTATATTTGACCTCATTTCAAATCCTGCAAAAACTATGAAAGATAAAGTGGTTGTTATTACAGGGGCTTCATCGGGCATAGGTCTGGCATGTGCCAGGGCATTTGCAAAAGAGGGTTCAAAACTTGTTCTTGCTGCCCGGTCGTTGGATAAGCTTCAATCTATAGCAGGAGAACTTGATCCTGCCGGAGAAAACTGTATAGCGGTAAAAACCGATGTTAGCATAGAAAAAGATTGCAAAAACCTTATTGATAGAACAATTGAAAAATTTAAAAGACTGGATATTCTGGTAAATAATGCAGGCATTTCAATGAGAGCATTACTGATAGATGTGGAAACAAGTGTTTTGAGAAAAGTAATGGATGTTAATTTTTGGGGGACAGTATATTGTACCAAGTATGCAATTCCTCATTTGCAGGAATCGAAAGGAACACTGGTAGGTGTAAGCTCAATTGCAGGATTTCATGGTTTGCCGGGCCGGACTGCATATTCTGCTTCAAAATTTGCCATGCACGGATTTCTGGAAAGTGTGCGGATAGAGAATATGAAGCAAGGTATCCATGTGATGTTGCTTGCGGCAAGCTTTACAAGCTCCAACATACGAAAAAATGCATTAACTGAGAATGGTCGGCCGCAGGGTGAAACACCGAGACCTGAAGAAAAGCTGACATCACCTGAAAAAGTAGCAAAAAACCTGATCCGCTCAATAAAAAAGAAAAAAAGAACAAGGATCATGTCCTTCGAAGGTCAGTATATGGTTTTGTTTCAACGTATCGTTCCTTTATTGACTGATTTAGTGATCTATAAAAAATTTGCCAGTGAACCCAATTCTCCTTTAAAGTAAATCATCTATGGTATCATCAGAAATAAGAATTCGTGTCAGGTATGGTGAAGTTGACAGGATGGGATACCTGCACCATGGCAATTATGCCTTGTATTTCGAGGAAGGCAGGACAGAACTTCTGCGCGGATTTGGGTTTTCGTACAGAAAAATGGAAGATGACGGGATTTTGTTGCCGGTGCGTGAAATGCATATTCAATATTTAAAACCCGTTTTATACGATGAAGAGGTCGTCGTGGAAACAACACTTACAAAGAAACCGGGGGTAAAACTGGAATTTGAATATAGCATGCATACTATTTCCGGTGATATACTGTCAAAGGCATCAACTACACTCGTTTTTACCGATGCTAAAACAAGAAAAGTGATAAGGGCACCTGAATATTTTCTAAAACTTGTTTCTCCGTATTTCGAATAATTGTTCTCTCTTTGCTCCGAACGTTTTAATCACTTAAATTTGCAATAAATCAACGTTGGCGAATGTCTGATTATTCAATTGATAGTGTGAATAAAAAATACCTGGAATATTATAATGATGTTTTAGAAGGGCTTAATCAATCCATGATTGAAAAACAGAATGAGCTTCTTGAAAAAGCATTTTTATTATTTCATGAAAACAGAAAAGGTGATAAAACATTTTATAAAAAAGACGTGATCATTTCTGTTCTTGATGCATCGAAAATTGCAGTTAATGAAATCGGATTAGGATATACTTCAATCATTGGTTTGTTTGTTTATCATGCCCGTGTTAAAGAAAAGATCGCAGCGGATACAATAAAAAAAAATTTTGGTGATGCTGTTGAAACAATTGCTGACGGTCTGGCGAAGGTTTCAGATATAAAGAAAGAGACAACTTCTTCGCAGGCAGAAAATTTCAGAAGACTCCTGTTAAGCCTGGCAAAAGATGTACGAGTAATTCTTATTCGGCTTGCAGAGCAGACTGAACTTATGCGTGAGATGAAGCAAATGACTGAAGAAGAGCGGATCCGGGTGGCTGCAGAAGCATCCTATTTGTATGCGCCCCTGGCCCATCGTTTGGGATTGTATCTCATCAAGTCGGAAATGGAAGATATTTCTCTGAAATATACCAACAGATCAGAGTACAACATGATAGCAAGAAAACTTGCTGAAACGATGAAGACAAGGAATAAATTTATCGATGAGTTTATTCAACCTTTAAAGAATACACTCAATAAGCAAGGATTTGTTTATGATATCATAGGTCGTCCGAAATCTATTTTTTCCATCTGGATCAAAATGAAGCGTAAAGGGGTTCAGTTTGAGGATATTTATGACTTATTTGCTATCAGGATTATTCTGAAAAGTGAATTAACAAACGAGAAAGCTGATTGCTGGCAGGCATATTCAGCTGTTACTGATATATATCAACCAAATCCATTGCGTTTAAGGGACTGGATTTCCATTCCCAAGACCAATGGGTATGAGTCACTTCATACTACTGTGATCGGACCGGATGGCAGGTGGGTGGAAGTGCAGATACGAACAGAAAGGATGAACGAAATAGCCGAGAAGGGTGTGGCAGCTCACTGGAAATACAAGGGCCTGGATGGGGAACAGGGACTTGAGGAGTGGCTCCGGAAGATAAGAGAAATACTTGAAACACCCGAACCGGATGCAGATAGTTTTATTGACGATTTTAAGTTGAGTCTGTATTCCAAAGAGATTTTTGTTTTTACACCCAAAGGTGATTTAAGAAAGTTTCCTGAAGGTGCTTCGGTACTTGATTTTGCTTATGATATTCATACGGATGTAGGTTCAACATGCATAGGAGCAAGAGTGAACGGCAAAACAATGCCCATCAGGTACAAAATGCAGAATGGGGATAGGATTGAGATATTAACTGCAAAGAATCAGTTTCCAAAACTGGATTGGTTAAATTTTGTTGTTACCTCCAAAGCGCAAAAGAAAATTCGTCAGCAACTGAATGAAGATAAAGTTAAAGAGGCTGAGAATGGTAAAGAGATTATAAAAAGAAGGTTTAAAAACTGGAAAATTGATTATACGGATGATGCTATCAGAAAGCTTTTAAAACATTATAAATTACCAAATGCACAGGAATTTTATTGCGACATTTCATTGAACAAGATAGATCTTTCGGAAGTTAAGGAAGTCGTTTCGGCTCAGGCAGAAAAGCCGGAAGATGAAACTTCGGTATTGGAGGATCTGGAAGTAACAAGAAAACCGGCAGGAAAGAAACCACCTCCGGAAGATTATCTGATCATTGATGAAAAAGTCGCAAATATCGACTTTAAACTGGCCAAATGTTGTTCTCCCATAATGGGCGACCCGATTTTTGGATTTGTAACGATCAACGAGGGTATAAAGATCCATAGGATCAATTGCCCCAATGCTGTGCAGCTTATTGGCAAATATGGTTACAGAGTAGTAAAAGCCAAATGGACAAGAAAAGGTCCGGAACCAATATTTCCTGTCAACATAATTGTTACTGGAGAAGACTATTCAAGAATATTAAAAAGCGTATCCGAAGTATTAGCCAAGGACCTGAAGGTAAATGTCAGATCAATAGCAATTGATGAACAGGAAGGCATGTTTATTGGTAAGATCAATTTGCTTGTAAGAAATATTCAACATCTCGATGCATTAATATCTCAACTGTCTTCAATAAAAGGCATTTATTCTGTAAGTCGGGCTGAAAGAAATTAGGCATGGAACAAAAACCATGAATTGTTGTATATTTGCATTGAATTAAATGAAGTTTGGTATGGTACGATTTTTGGCTCTTATTTTGATCCTTATGAATGGCTTTTATCAAACGGGCATTGCACAGGAAGATCAGGCTGAAAATGATCCCGATCAGTTGGAAATAGTTCCCGGTCAGGATGAATCGGCAAACGAACAAAATGATGTAAAACCCGAAAAGAGATTAAAACCTCATCTTGAAGCAGGGACTTCATTCACTTATTCACCGAATAATTTTTACGGACCTTCGTTTTATATAGCACCAAGTCTTACTTACCTCGTTACTCCTCGTTTTGCATTGACAGCCGGTGTCGCCATCGAACGTTCCAATTATTATGTATTGCCATCATCGGAACTGTATTCAGATGGAATGTTACCGATGACTCGTGCTTTTCTGTATGCGAAAGGGTCGTATCTTCTGACATCACGTCTTACCTTAAGCGGAACGGTATACAAAACGATTAACGATGTGCCAAAAACCGAAGGTGTTACTTATCCTTATGGATACAACTATCAGGGAATGATGATGGGGCTTGACTTTAAAATAAATGAATCCATCTCCATTGGATTCCATGTGGGGACAAACAACGGATATTATAATCCCAACAGTCTTATACCTCCTGCGGGATATGTCTATGTGCCCGGCTTCTGATTGTTCAGCTTTTGTTTTCTCTCATTCTTCATAGATTTTTTTGATCGCTGAAACAATGCGCAGGAGAACCAAATTCCGGTCAGTTTTTTTTGTACAGGGAAGTCGACTCATCGATTGATGATGCAACATTTGCTGTGGCACCAGCCAATGCATCGATCTGCACATGAATTGAGTCAAAAATGACCATTTCTGGATCGGAGTATGCAATTTCCAGCAATTCCTTTTGAGTACATTCAACCTTTCCTTCAAGAAAAACAGGTCTGTTCATATTTGTCAGGCGTGTATAATAGGAAACAGGTTTTTCAAACGGTATTACAAACGGCTTATGTGCGGTTCCGGTTGAATCAACATAGCTCAAAAAAGGGAGTGTGAACATTCCATCGAAGCGTTTGCTTGCAAAAAGGATCCAGTGTCCATTGCCCGACCAGGAAGGGAAACTCTCGGTATATTCACTGTTTACAGGCAATTTAATTAATGTATCCTTACTGAAATCAAGAATATATAAATCGCTGGAAGAGTTGTTTATATTAAAATAACCGTAATCAGCCAGACAGAAAAGTACATATTTTCCATCGGGCGATACTTGCGGGTATGAAACACTCTTATTTATTTTTTCTGAAGACACAAGCATTTCAGCTTCTCCCCATCTTTTATTCTCCTGATCAAATTCAATACGCAGCAAATCATATTTTTCAACACTATCATGCATGTGTTTGTATTTATAATCGGCTTGGATGTAATATAAAAAATTGCCATCGGGAGACCATGAAGGCATATTTTCAAAGTTTTTTGAAGCTATTTCCGGCGTTGTGAATACTTCATTATTATACAGATCATAAATTACTATATCTGATGCGTTGTCTCTGACATGATTGATCCTTTCGCCGCTTCCAAAGAAATTCTGATGAATAAGGTTGGTGGAAAAAGCTATGTATTGTCCGCCCGGATGCCATGCCGGATAAACAAAGGAAGAAAGGGTATAGCGAGTTTTTGTTGATAGCCACAGGGTTTTGTTCTTCGTCTTTATTAACGTTCCGCTTGGCGACCTTCGCATATGCAAAATCATACTGTTCGGATCCCTGTTCCGGAAAGAATGACAATGAATACAGTTCTTTTCTGTGTTTTGATTGGAGATAATATCTTTTTCAAAAAAATCTTCAAGACTCCGCTGTACGATTGCCATATTTTCCCAAAGAACCATTCCCGGATTTATTCTTCGATAGACAATAAAAGGATCAACAGGATCTTTGGCAATCCGGTTTTCAATGCATTCAAATTGTTTCCAGACGTTGTTGCTGTCTTTAACAACGATCTCAATACGAATTGTTTTGCCTGTATTTTTTTCTAATAGTTTTTTCCACTTTTTAATGGGTATTTCGATTTCAGGCACACTCGATTTTACTACAAATCCGGAGGATTTATCAGAATTGAATTTCACCACAAATAAGGTGCCCGGTTCCTGAATTATAAAATTGACCGGAGCTATGTTCGGAGGCAATACAATGTCTGTATAATCGGGGAAAATTTCAGGCATTGTATCATAATGAACAGCGTTTTTGTATGAAGAATCTCCGCACGAGAGCATAAAACAGAATATACATAATAAGAATATATTTAATGCATTTGCCCGATTCATATCACTTTCTTTTTAACTTTTGTTCCCGATACCTTCGGACTAATATACCGAAGATAATACCAATATGTATCACCAAAATTCCTTTTCAGATCTTTTCTTGCCCGTTTTAAATTCATGTTATACTCAATCAGGGTCTTGTTAAATTCAGAGAATCTGTTCATCACACTTTTATCAATAACAGACATATATTGTTCTGCAGGGGTATTTGTGCTAAGGTACATTAAGAGCATGGCTTCCTGATAAGTTTTTGGGAGTTTTTTATACCCGAAATTATTTATATAGGGCGTTAAATATTTTTGAAACAGGCCTAAATTGTTCGTAAGTAAATAATAGGACATCAAATACTCAAAAGCCATTTTGTTGTTTTTGTCCTGATCCAATATTTGAATAAGATCAAGATCAGGATGATGATTATTAATGAATACTATATCATATTTTATCATCCTCTCTCCAAAAAGATCGTTTTTCAATTCAGAGGCTCCTTTTTTACTCAGGCAGTTATACAGATCATTTGCTTTCTTTTTATAGATGATGGATTTATGCAGTATATCAAGGTATTTTTTAGCAACGGGGAAATCCTGTAACAAAATTGCACATGTTGCAAGTCTGATTATTAATTTTGGAGAATACACCTCATTTGTCTGGGCCTCTAATGCCCAATATTCAGCGGCTTTAACAAATCCCATGTTAAAAAATAAGTCGCTGTTTTGTAAGGTACTTTCCCTGTTAAAGATCATCGTTAACAAAAGGGTATGTTCACCCCATTCCTGAGGAACACTGAATAGATCCTGGGACATATTGCCCGTATGATAAAGTGCCCGATTCAATAAAAAGCGGGAAATTCTGTCGTTTAGCCCGACTACATCTTTGTAACTCAGCACTTTCTTCCAATTGTTCCTGTTTGCATAGTATTCGATTTCTGCATTGTGCCTGGTATTATTCACATACAGGGTTTGAAAAAAGACAGCGGAAAGACCTGCAAGAACAAAAAATATCCAGGTCCCTCTGATGAATATCGGAATTTTACGCAAGAGGTTTGTAAGTTTTGGCAAATATGAAAACAGACCAATAAGAAAGACTGCAGCAGCATGAAATACAATAATTTTCCAGAATCCCGAAATAAGTATTCGCGGATTAGCCGGTGATGCTTCGTAAAATATCACTTTACTTATTTGTAATCCTTTAAAATACCAGGTAAGGAAAGCGAATACGAGTAATGGTACCGGAATGTGCAGGTATTTTTTTGATGTTTTTGAAATAAAAACCGCATCCAAAACATAAAATATCATTAAAGAGAATGCTACAAGCAAATCGAAAATAAAAAACAGGACAATGAGCGAAGCAATTTTATAAGTTAAACTTATCCATGTTTTTGTTTTATCCAGTGAGCGGCTTCCAATAAAAAAAATTCCCGAGACAATAAAGATCATAAGTGTTTCAAGGCCGGAAGCATATGTTTTAAGTGATATAAGCATGAATAATGCAGGAATAAATTCAATACCTTTAAGACCTTTATTTTCTGTGAGCTTAAATATTTTTCTATAGATAAAAGAAAGCAGGAGCAAGAGAAGCGATAGGATCAGACTTCCCGAAACCGGGTAATACAGAAATTGCAGGAAGAACTCTGACACAAGAATAATATTCGAATTATGCAAAGTCTGGTAATAATCAAAAAAGGAGGTATCAAAGGCAAAAAAAGGTTGTAATTTGAGATAGATCAACTCAGGAGAATATACTTTAAAAATGATTATAAAAAAGAAAATTCCAAAAATGAGATAATAGAGTAAATCAATAAGGAATTCAGTAAGTGTTCTATCTGATAAAAACCTGCGTTTCATATTGGCCGATTTCAACAATCGAATATAATTATAATTACTAAAAATCAGGTACTCTTGCAGTAAATGTCATTTCTAAATTTAATATTATAATGAGAAGAAGCCCGAATTGTTGTTTAAATAATTTTTAACAGGTGAAACAAATTCATAAGCACTAAGAATGAAATATACAGAAACAGCTGAAGGCAGGGTATTTGTCTTAAGATTGGAAGACGGTGAAACAGTTCAGGAGCAGATTGAAAATTTTGCAATGAAGAAAGAAATACATTCGGCAAAAGTCCGGATGATTGGAGTTGCAGATAAAGGCAGCAAATTGATTGTGGGCCCAAAACAAGGCAGATCATCTAAAATCGTTCCTGTTGTTATAACACTTGATGAAATGCATGAAGCAGTTGGCATTGGTACAATTTTCAGGAATGAGCAGGGAATACCCAAATTACATTGTCATCCTGTGTGCGGAAGAAAAAATACTACTCTATGCGGAGAGATAAGGGAAGGAGTAATAGTCTCGCATATCATGGAAGTGATAATTACAGAGCTTGTCGATTGCAAGGCTACCAGAAAGCCCGATACCCAAACCGGTTTTGAGCTCTTACAACCGGAGATGTAATACGAGGAATTGCCACTCATTCTTTAAAAGCTCCGTTCTCGTATATTCCTTCCTGAACCGTACCATCAGCCCAGGTGTATTTTCCTTTTCCGTGGAATTTGTTGTTGACAAAATATCCGGTGTATTTATCTCCATTCGTATAGAAATAAATACCATAGCCATCCTGCACCCCGTTTTTCCATTCTCCGGTATATTTGGAACCATCGGCCCATGTATAGGTTCCCTGACCGTGGAAAACATCATTTTCCCACATGCCGTCATATTTATCGCCATCCGGTGTATTCAGAGTGCCAAGGCCACTGCGTTTTCCATCCACAAAATTGCCCTGGTAAACATAGCCGTTTTCATAAACATATTTACCGGTCCCGTCAAGACAAGATCCGGATACACAGCCGGTTTCCTGTGCGGGAAGTAATCCGGGAAGCCACAGGATGATCAGTGCAGAAACAAACCATTTCATAGGTGATATTTTTATGAATTTTTTATTGATCAATATAATCTCTTGTACGATTAAACTTAATAAAATATTTATTTGTTGTTCCAATACATCAGGAATAGAGTCTTCATTATTTTATGGCAAAAATATTTTTTGCCACTAAGACACTAAAGCTCAAAGATTTATAAAAACATTAGGTATTAAAATTCAAATTATTAAACATTTGTTTCATTTAAGATTTCATAATGATTAAAAGTGAGTCCCGCAATAAATTAATCATTATAGTAAATGTATAAAGGATAGATTTTGTTTCAAAATCTGACCTGTTGATTTTATTATCAATTTTCAGACCACATTTACAAACAGTATTTTAAAAATGAAAAAGAGCAGACTATTGTGCCCGCTTCAGAGGAAGGCTGAAATAGAATGTGCTGCCTTCTCCGAAATTGCTTTCGGCCCAGATCCTGCCGTTGTGCGATTCAAGGAAGGTTTTACAAATTGAAATACCGAGTCCTGAGCCTCTCTCACCGGATGTTCCGGGCGATTGAAATACTTCAGGATTTTTAAGCAGCTGATCCAGTACTTTGGGCTCAATACCTATTCCGTCGTCATGTATAGAAACAACAACATAGTCATTTTCAATGTGTGAATTCAAATGAACTTCACTTTTCTGGTGCGAAAATTTAATTGCATTCGTTAGCAAATTACGAATGATGGAAAGGATCATATTTTTATCTGCTGCTACAGCAACATCTTCAATGTTATTTATTACTGAAATAGATTTTGCTGTTGCAAGGTGATGTGTATGTTCAATGGATTTATCAGCCAGTTGTTTCAGATTCGTATTTTCAAATGATGGCAGGATCTTTTCTTTGTTGTACTTTGTCCAGGTAAGCAGATTCTCAAGCAGATCATACGTTGTGTCAGCCACAGGATAAAAATTTTCCAGCAAATGCCTGGTATCATCCAGATTTGTCATTCCTTCGGATATAGCTTTTGCTGCGCTGCGCAATGATCCTACCGAACCTCTCAGATCATGCCCTATTATTGAAATAAGTTTTTCTTTTGATTCGTTAGCCTGTTGAAGTTCTTTCATCAACTTCCTATTCAGGTTCTGTCGGCGTGTTACCAAAATAAAAGTGATGATCATGCTTAGCAATAACAGTATTGACAGTATCGTCAGGATAATGAACAATTTTTTTTGCTTCACAAGCAGTTTCAGCTTGTTTTCCTGTTCTTTCACTTTGTATTTTGTTTCCAGACCTTGTATGAGTGATTGTTTTGTTTTTTCGTGTAGAGTATTCTTCATCTCACTATACAATAAGGCATAATCCAAAGCTTTTTCATAGTTTCCTTCAGCCCGGAATATTTTATACATCACTTCATAGTTATCTATATTAATATCGTAAGCATCGAGTTCTTCTGCCAGTGCTATTGATTTAAAAGCATAACTTCTTGCTTTACCATATTTCTTCATTTTCAGGTATGTATCAGAAATGTATTGCTGGTCAAGACACATCAGATATTTCTGATCATGAATTGAATCGTATTTATATGCTTCAAGGTGATAATACAGGGCAGAATCATAGTCTCCCGTAGCCAGAAAAACATTTCCGATATTGCTTAGAGAATATGGATCGGGTTTTCCGGTTTTGGAGATCTCATATTCATTGGTTTTACGCAGGTAGTATAATGCCGAATCATACATTTCAAGGTTGATATAAACCAGCCCGACATTATGCATATCCACGATAATAAAGGCGGAATCTCCTGATTTTGAACTATTGTAAAGCGATTTTTTATTGTGATAGAGTGTTTTTCCGAAGTTGTTGAGTGAAGCATGGACTGTACCGATACGGTTATGACACAACGTAATTAGCTTGTAATCTTCTCCGGCAATTTCCAGTGCATCGTATGCCATTTCAAGCGATGTGGTATATTCACCGATCAGAGAATAGAAATCGCAATGCCGTAAAATGCTTAAAACAATAAGTTTTTTATCCTGTATTTTTTCTGCTGTTTTTTTTGCTTCTACTGCATAAGAAAAAGCCTCAACAGGTTTATTGGTCTGCAACAATCCATTGATATGCAGACAAAGATTGATCTTGCCGGTATCTGATGTTTCGTTTTCGAGGATCCGTATTAAACTATCTGCTCCTGCACGCCAACCTTTTGCCTGCATAGGTAGTGTAAACACAATCAATATGAAAAGTGATACTATTGGCCGTAACATCCTGGTTGAATTTTCAGATGCAAATAAACAAAGAATTATTAAAACTACCACATTCTTACTGGTTTTGATGCATTCTTTTCTTTTCAATAGCGCGGATCTTTAACAAGTGGTAACCTGGCCATTTTTTGAACTTCGATGCTTGGAAAGCCGAATTCTTCTACAATTTTGCCAAGTATAAGATAAATGCCATAGCCTCTGAAAGGGTATTTTTTTAATGAATCGGGGAAATTTACCGTATCAAAAAATTCTCCTTCACTATCCAGAAAACATCCGAAATGCATCCATTCCCGTTTGATTGTACGAACGTTCTTCACGGTCACCAAATTTCCGAGAATACGTATCGTTTTTCCGATATGGTTTTTTAAGTCGCGTGCGTGAAGCTCCCCCCTGAAGCTGGTTTGCAGCATGTCAAAAAGCGTCATGGATACAGGAAAGCCCAGAAGTTCGATTTCGTCGTAGGCGTCTTCAATAGCATATTGTTCAAGGACCGGAAGTGTAAATGTCCTGGGTTTCTCAATGAAAAGCGATTGGTTTACTGCCCTTTTCACACGTTTGCCAAGCAGCATGTGAGCCTCCCAGAGCAGTTGCTTCTTGGTTTTCCCCGTAAAACGCAGCGCATTAAGGCGTATCAGGAGGATCATCTGTTCATTCCCCACCGGTACACGGGCTATAAAATTGTTCAGGTCCGTGTATTTACCATGCATTTCGCGTTCTTCCACGATGTATTTCGCCAGCTTTGTTTCAAGATTTTGAATGTGTACAAAGCCAATGTAGATGTCCTTCTTATAAATGGTGGTATTATACAGGCTATGGTTTATGCAGGGCAAGTGAACATTTGCCCCGCAACGACGGGCTTCATTGAAATATACCCAGGTACGGTAAAAACCACCAAAATTGTTAATTACGGCAACCATAAATTCATGGGGAAAATATGTTTTCAGGAACAGGCTCTGGTAGCTCTCAACAGCATACGATGCGGAGTGTGCTTTCGAAAAAGCATAACCGGCAAAGGAGGCGATCTGCCGCCATACTTCCCGGGTAAGTTCAGGACTATAGTCTTTTTCAGTGCAATTCTGAAAAAATTTCCCCTGAATTTCTTCAAATTGCTTTCGTGACCGGAATTTTCCTGCCATGGCCCTGCGCAAAATGTCGGCATCGGAGAGGTCAAGTCCTGCAAAATGATGACATATCTTGATGACATCTTCCTGGTATACCATAACGCCGTAAGTCTCTTCAAGCTGCTCTTTCATTACAGGATGGAGATACTCAAATCCCCCGGGGGCATGAAAGCGACGGATGTATTCTTTCATCATGCCCGATTTGGCAACTCCGGGACGGATGATGGAACTGGCGGCAACAAGAGTAAGGTAATTGTCGCAATGTAGTTTTTTCAGCAATCCGCGCATGGCCGGACTCTCAATATAGAAACAACCGATAGCTTCTCCGTTGTAAAGCCTGTGGTTTACTTTCGGGTCTTTTTTGAATTCTTCCACTTTGTGCACATCAATCTTCTTTTTTTTATTTTGAAGTACCAGTTCAGCGCAGTCGTTGATATGACCAATGCCTCGCTGACTGAGAATATCGAGCTTTTCAAACCGCAGGGTTTCGGCTACATACATGTCCCACTGTGTTGTCGGCAGACCTTTCGGAGGAAGATCGAGTGCCGTATAGCAGGTGAGGGGTTCTTCCGAAATGAGTATTCCTCCGGCGTGTACACTGCGTATGTTCGGGAAGTTTACGATCCGGGTTGCCAGCTTAAAAAGCTCGTTTGTGATCTGGTCGCGGTTTGTATCGCTCCCGGGGTTGTTTACCAGTGCATCGATCTCTTCTTTCGGCAGTCCGCACACTTTGCCCAGCTCGCGAAATATTGAACGGTCTTTGAAGGTGGTGATGGTTCCGATAAGGGCAGTATGCTCTTTTCCATAACGCCTGAAAATGTAATCCTGCACCTCGTCGCGGTCTTTCCAGGAATAGTCGATATCAAAATCGGGCGGACTGGTACGTTTGGGATTGATAAAACGCTCAAAATAAAGGTCCAGCTCAATGGGGTCCACATCGGTAATTTTCAGGCAGTAGGCCACAATGCTGTTGGCCCCGCTGCCACGACCCACATGGTAAAACCCCCGGCTCATGGTATAGCGGATAATGTCCCAGGTGATAAGGAAGTAGGATGAGAAGGCCAGCTTGTCTATTACCTCCAGCTCGTGTTGTATGCGCCGTTTTGCTTCGGTGTTGGAAGGTCCGTAACGGTACAGCATGCCATCGTACGTAAGCTTTTCCAGGAGGAGCTTGTCATCGTAACGACTGCCGGAAAAGATCTTTTTGTTTTTTACGGATTTGAAATCAAACCCTATGGTGCATTGCCTGAGAATTCTCTCCGTGGTTTTCAGTATTTCAGGATAATCTTCATAGGCAATTTTAAACAGATCCGGAGGAAGGAATTTTTCTGCCGGATGAGCCAGATCTGCAGGGGTGAGCTTGGTAAGCAGAGTATTCAGATCAATGGCCCTGAGGTATTTGTGCAGGTTGTAATCGATATCACTACCCAGTGTGACAGGATAAAGGGCCACCAGTTTGTTCTTCCATTGTTTCAAAGGGGAGGAGATAAGCTTTCGCAGTTCGGCGGGACGAATACCGGCAAACTCATGTTCTTTCAGCTTGCGGGGCAGTTTACCCGAAAAGGGGTAAATTGTACAGGCATTTTGAAATACAGGGGGACAAGGCGGAAATGTTGTTTTGTTTACATTGTGCCAGGTGAGGAAATCATTGATCTCCTTGAAGCCGGCATTGTTTTTTGCAATTGCAGTGTACAGCAGCCTGTATTGTTCATTGCGAAACTCAACACCTGCTATGGGGTGAATGCCCTGTTTGTTGCATGCCGCAACAAAATCAACCGTTCCGGTGGTGTTGTTGATGTCGGTAAGTGCCAGAGCATCTATTCCGTGACGTACAGCTTCGCTTACCAGTTGTTCGGGCGACAGGGTACCATGCCGCAGACTGTAATAGCTGTGACAATTCAGGTACATGGCGGAAGCTTAGAGTGCGGAAAAAGGCGAAGGATTTTCAGTGATCAGAAGTCCTTTGTATTTGTTTCTCTGTACGAGACGGTGAATGGTTTTTACCAGCTTTTCGTACGAATACTGTTCAAATTCTTCGGGGATCCTGAATTCGCTCCAGCCCTCATTCTGCTTCGATATAAATACTTTTGTTCTCATCTATTATGATTATATATTAATCAAAAACAAGGATTATAATATAATACTTTTTTTATACTTTGCATACAAAAAAGGGATTTTTTTGAGAAAAACATCCAATTCTTTTTGTCATGTTGAATGTCAGCCTGTCGGATGAGCCGTTAACCAAAGCCAAACTCCTAACGAAAAACTCTCTTTTTGTCCTTATGCCGGACGGGCACTTACTTTTTTCTTGATAAAAAAGTAAGCAAAAAATCAAGACCTGGGCTTCTCAGCGATCCACCAACGATTCGCTGTTTAAAGGAAATTAACTCGCCGGCTTTCAGCCGTCTCAAACAGAATTTCCTTTACCCTTCGGGTCGACAGCTTCATCGGGTGGGTCCTCGCATCCGAAGCCAAGGGTCTAAAATCCAGTTCTATAAAATGTAATTGAATTGCAAACCGTATTCAGGAGTTTTGCAAACGCAATATCATACTGAGTGGTCATTAGTACAAAAGCTTTAGTAAACAAAAAAATCGAATTCCAAGATTTCAAATCCTTGCCGATCTTAAAATGAGTCTAATTTTGTTAAACATAATAACTGTGTGTCCGGGGAAGATTTGCTCATGTGTTCTTATTTCATTGACTTTTACGCGATTAATCCGTAAATTGTATATTTCCATTGCAATACTTTCAGTTGGCTTTTTCTGGTGGTTTTTGTATTCACATATACAGTACAAACCTTAAAACAGCATGGAGGAATTTATATGGCAACATTTTTTTTATTTGGAACTTACTCGTCCGATGCGATGAAAAATGCAAGCGCAAAGCGGACAGAAAAAGCCGTTGAACTGGTGAAAAAGTTCAATGGAACAGTACACTCGATGTATGCATTGCTTGGTGAAAAGGATCTGGTATTGATCGCGGATTTTCCGGGCATTGAACAGGCTGCGAAAGCTTCCCTGGCCATCGGCAAATTGACCGGTATAGCCTTTAGCACTTCCCCGGCCATCCCTGTAAAGGATTTTGATCAACTGGTTGCAGAGATTTAATTACTCATTGCAATTGTAACCTCATTGAAAAGGCAAAGATCCCTAATTCGCTGAAAGAGGCGACAGGTTCCCGGAGCTTGTTGTCTCTTTTTTTAGGGTTAAATTCAGTGACACAAGTTGTCCGGATTAAAAACCATGAGTTATTTTTCTGAAACAGCAGGTTGCCAGAAATTCCCGGTTATGGGCAATAAATAGAGTGAACGGGTACTCAGACTAAACCAATGTGTTTCATCCAATTTAGTCATCTCTGTTCCGAAAGCATCTGCAATTCCCTGACTATTGCACATGGCTGCAACAGCGAATCCGCCGACAAAAGCGCTATTGTGATATCCCTGACTATTTTCGGTACCATCAAGATTATATCCGTCTTTAATATTTGCCGGACCAATGTTGTCTGCCCAATCAGATACTTTTGTACACCACTCCCTGGCGAGTGTATTTCCATTCCATAAATAATCCAAAGCTATACGCCAGGGAACACGGCAGGCATCATAACGGAAGTAGGGAATACGATCCGAATTTCCTCCCGGAATTCCGCTTACCGATTGCCAATCGGGTACCAGGCCTGTTTCCGGATGAGCTGCAGCATGTAATATGGTATATGTATCATCTGCCAGTTTATTCCAGTCATTATCTCCACTAACTTCTGCGAAGATCCTGAAGAATGCCGGTGTATAATATTGAATATCTGTTAAATCGCACCCTCCCCACATGGGTCCAATATCCGACTCCTTCGAATAACCCGGGGCAAGTGCTAACAGACTATCACATGTTGTCACAACACTATTTTTGATAACCTGTACTACCTTCTCAGCTTCTTCCAGGTAATTTCCTCCCCATTGATTGTATGCTACAATTAATGCAAAGGCAACATCAATATCTCCATCGGTAGCGCTTCCCGGATCATTAATCCCATCGCAGCTAACATTCCATGCCATCATATTATTGGCAATGTCTGTCCGTTTTGTTTTATAAAAATTGTATAACCCGTCAAATTCTTCTTTATCCCCGAAATAAGCTGTTAGAATCATGCCAAAGCCTATTGCTTCCACACGTGTTTCATCCTGGCTTTCGCATATTACACGAAAACCGCCGTTGCATTCAACAAGGAGCAGTTCTTTCCATTTGTTGTATGTGTTTTGGGCTTCCTGATAAGTAATCGTATGCGGTTTAAAGCCAAATGAATAATCCATATTCTGAGGGAAAGGTCTGGATGCTTGTCCAGATCCTGTTTTAAAAACCAGTGCAATTAGGATTGCTGTCAAATAAATATGTTTTCTCATGATAAACACTATTTTTTTTGTTTGCTATAATTCTTTTTCACATTTTGTAAAACAATGTTCTCATTTTCAATGCCAACGCACGCTAACGTTCTTGTTGCATGATATCGCTGTCGCCTGCCTGTCAGCCACAGGCGGGTATATCGGCAGGCAGGTTGCATTGCAATGTTTTTGATCAGCAATATACAAAAGTTTCGCAACCCATATTCAAAAAGAAATTACGTATACTATTTGCTTCGGCGTTCTTATTCATAATTATCCCTTGACTCCTGAATTCCAAGAATTTTTTTTCACTGTACATTATCTCTGTTCTTTTTTATTGAATTCTGCAAATATCGCATTATCCGAAACCATTACAATTTCATTTTCTGTATATTGATAGATTAATAAGAAACCGTTTATTCAACGTATTAAACAGTCCCTTTCTTTTCAATGTAACTTATGTATTGCATTCCTCAACTATTCATTTAACACTATCATTTCCCGCGTCGCAGAATATTTGTCCGTTTTAATGGTATAATAGTAAATGCCTTTTGAAAGACCTATCGCATCAAATTCTACAATATGCATCCCTGAAGTATATTCTTTCCCGGCAATTTCGGCAATTTCCTCTCCAAGCACAGAATACACTTTTAGCGAGACGTATGTGTCACGTATAATTTCAAATGCAATCGTTGTCTTATCGGCAAATGGATTTGGATAGTTCTGGCCCAGTGTGTAAGTATCCACTCCTCCCGTTACATCTTTTATACCCATAACCGGTGTGGTGGTATCGGGCATACAAACGATATCAGCGGGTTTACCCAGTCCTGCCGGAAGCAATGTATCGGTGGTAATACAGAACTTATCAAGATTAGATCCGTCTTCACCATGAGCGACGGTGAGGGTATGTTCTCCGGTTGCCAGTGAAAAAGTGTCAAGTTTTCTCCACTCCCATCCGCTGGTGCCCAATCCATCGTGCAAAACAAAATTCCTGTCATCCATTTTAGCCCAGAATGAATCGTCATCAGAACCATAACTGTTCAACCTGACAAAGATGCAGTAGTTTGTATCTTTAGGTACTGTAAAAGACATACCAATTGCACTGGCAGCATCAGCAGGTGCTGACGCATTACTGTTTATGCCCGGTTCAACGATTGCATAGGTTTGATTTGAAACCTGGGGGTCGATGATCAATTCCCAGTTCTCACCTACCGTTGCACATTCAGGTTCAATCCATAAATAAGCAGACTCTGAAGTATCCGGCGCCGGAAAAAGTGTATCTAAGCCTTCGAACAATTTCAGATCCATGGAATCGACCATTATTCTGTATCCTGCCGTGTCAGGGTGCAGACCATCATTTTGATAGGATGACACAAGGCTTGCAGTATCCTCCGGATTTCGCAGCACCATATCGAAATCGATAACTGCATCAAAGCGGTCACTGTTACGGATCCATTCATTCACTTTATTTCTGCATGCTTCGCTATATTGATTATAGTAACCATTCCCTTTAAAGGGCGTGATGGTAGCACCGTAAATCCAGATATCTCTTGCATGAGCAGAGTCAATCATCATTTTGTATGCAGCAATAAGCCCATTGGCAACCGAAGTTGCAGCATCAGCAGAATTGACCCCTCCAATATCATTAACCCCTTCAAAAATGATAATCGAACGTACGCCTGATTGATTCAAAATGTCCCGCTCATACCGGTCTACTGCAGCAGGCCCCAGACAATCTTTAAGCACACAGTTTCCGCCTGCACCCATATTGAGGACACCCACCTGTTCAGTACCGGGATTTGCCAGGAGTCGTTCTGACAAAAGATCTGTCCACCTGTTTTGCATGTTTGTTATTGAACCCCGTCCGTCGGTAATTGAGTTGCCAAGAATGGCAACACTGGTAGCCGTTGACGGCACAAGAACATCAATTCCGTTGATTACGTACCAGTGAATTGTCCTTATATAATCCGAAAAATCGTTCACAGAAGTATCGTTCCCGATTATCATGTAAGAGGATGTACGTGAGCCTGGGTGCCCCGTAACATCGGCAGATGTTTCGCCAAAATAGATTGTTATTGATACATCCTTTCTGGGTTCCAGATTGAATGCAAACGGATCTGAATAAATTGCAGTATCAGGATCCATGGTAACTTCCGGGCTGCCGCCAAATGTCAGTTTTACTATGGTAGTGTCAAATATATCGAAATACGAGTCTGTAACTGCAAGTTTAACTGCTTTCATCGTAACAGGACTTGAGCTGAATTCATTGGAGAATTTTACACGTATAGTGTCACTGCCAATTGAAGGACGTACTATCTGTCGTAATGAACTGTTGGTGAGACCGGGGTCAGGAGGCATATTACCGGGTTCCACAAGCTGTGGCATAGTACTCCAGGTTCCTACCCATATTTTTGCTGACTGACCGAAAAGACTCCATGTACTCAATATTATGCATGATCCAAGTACAATTGAGTATGTATGCAGAGATTTAAAAAATGTGGTTTTGAACATAATACTTAATTTATATCATTAGAATATTTCTACAATATTAATTCTTATTCTCCAAAGGCAAATTACCTGTAGTTAATTTTTACTGATTGATGTTCTTATTTATGGCTGACTGTCTTAACAGGCATTCTTTTTTTCATACTATTAAGCTATAAAGCTATTTACCCTGCAAAATCATTTTTCGGAACGCAGAGAATTTGTCAGCTACAATACAAACCATACAGAGACTTGGTGTCTTTATTTAATTATCTTCTTTCTTATTACTTTTTTATTTTTTAGACGGATATTGGTTATATATAGTCCTTTCTGCAAATTCTTAATATTGATTCTGCCATTGGTTAATCTTTGTGTTTTTGGTGATTGAACACACTCAATCTAACCAGAACACACCAAATTGTTTTAACCATTCTGTTAATTCAACAGCTGCCGGGCTTGTGTTGTGACTTTCAAAGTCTCCCGACCGGGCAAGGAAAACGATCCGATACAATTGTTTTTCAACATCATAATAATAGGCATACAAAGCCGAGGTTCCGGCATCACAGGCAGCATGTATTGCGGGTGTTATTATTCCGTCTTTGGCTTCCCCGATAAGCTGAACCTTCAGAGTCAGGACAGCGGGATCGATGGTTGCAATAACCGAATCGGTCTGAGACAAATTGAATTTCAGGTCTTTATAACTAATACCTTCTTCGTTTCCTGGCTGCCATTCATCGGGCAGGTTGTATGCGTTTAAATTTCCTGCGCTGTCTATGAGCCAGCCTGTATGCTGATAACCCCATGCATAATTGATATACTCGTATGCAAAATATACAATTTGCCGGGAAGGATCTGAAATTTCATCTTTTTCGCAGGCACAGAGTGCAAAACAAAAGAAAAGAAAAGGCAGAAAAGGGAGTAGTATGTATTTATTCATGGCAATTTTTATTACATGATGAGTATGCGTTGTAAAAAGTTGCGTTAAAACGATTCTGTAATAAGGCTTAATAGCAAATGAACCAGTGAGGAGAACAGGTAAATTATTTTCTCCTGACCGGAAAGATCATTGGTACCTGGCTTTTGTATTGTATGTACTCATCACCAAAATCGCGCAACAATCTCTTTTCCTCGGTATGCTTTAAATAATAAACCGAGAGAAATAAAAAAACGAATAATACCAGCACACACGTTACAGAAAGCATAAACAAACCGATGGCAAAGTAGATGCAGAAAGCGCCGAATACCATCGGATTTCTGGAGTATTTGTACGGACCGGCAATGACCAGTTTTTTTGTTCTCGGACTTATTGCGATGTTAAATCCGTCTGTTGGTCCGCCTTTGCCGATCCTGAACAGTGCAACATTCGACCAGATCATAAAAATCAGGCCGGGAATCAGGAAAGGGAGCGCAATAAGTGAACGAATTACAAAATGATTATTCAGATCAGTTAGCATTAAAGGATCATGCATTGATACCTCGTACAATCCAAAAGGAATTACAAAAGCAAAAAGCGGTATGCCGATGCTGTAACCAATAATATGCCTGGTAACATCCTTCATTTTTTCCGTGTATTCACCGGTTTATATTTATAACAAACATACGGATAATTACAGAAAAGAAAAGTGACATGCCTGCATTCCTCCGGGATTTGCAATTTCAGGTGCTTAAACTGATCACCGGTTATTGATAGAATATATACCAAATTACGTCGATTTGACCTACCGTTCGCTTTGCAAACTTTCTTATTTTGCTTTCGAATATGCTTGTATGCAAATGCATACAGGTTTATTGCCATGCCGGCATGAAATGGAGCCTGTCAATATTAACCGGAACAATAGTGTTCCTTATTTTCAATTGTCCAGCCAACGCCCAGATCCGGAATTCGTCTTTCAGTAATTATACGATCCAGGATGGGCTTTCGGATGATAAGATCCACTGTATTTTTCAGGATACCCAGGGTTGGATCTGGATAGGAAGCAGTTTTGGAGTTTTGCGTTTTGACGGATATGAATTTCATAAGTTCCATATCGATTCTGAAGAAAGTGAAATTCTTGATAAATCACTGATCAGAACGATATACGAGGACAGGAATCAAAGAATATGGATAGGAACAGAAAACCACGGACTATTCAAATATGACCGGTCTGTTTATGGTTTGGAGCACATTAGTAAAAGAGGAAAAACAAAAAACCTGTGCAACAATTCAATATGGGCAATTGCAGAAGATGCCAAAGGCCTGTTTTGGATAGGTACCGAGAATGGACTGAACAGATACGATCCTGTTACCGGCAAATTGCAGTCTTACTTTCATGATCCGGATAATCCCGAAAGTCTTTCAGACAATTTTATCAGAACACTATATATCGATCATGCCGGATATTTGTGGATCGGGACGAACAATGGTATTACCCGTCTTAATACAAATGATAATACTTTTCAACGTTTTCTTACGGAAAAAACAACATTTGAAAGAGAAAGTGAAGTCTGGGAAATATATGAAGATGCAAAAAATCAGATATGGGCAGGGACCTACTTAGGAGGATTAAAAAAATTTGATAAGAAGTTGAACAGATTTCAGAACGTATCACTTGAATCTGTGAACGACAGGTCGAATACAGTAAGAGCAATTGTACAGGACAGGAATAGGAACCTCTGGATTGGTACACGTGCAGGCTTATTTCGTCTCAATTCAAAAGATTACACCGTCACCTATTTTGCACATGATGATATGGACGAAAATAGCCTTGTACACAATTCGGTTCTTGAGTTATTTATTGACAGAAAGGGGGATTTGTGGGTCGGTACACGCGACGGAATAAGTCATTTGAATTTTGACAAACAGGCTTTTGGCAATTTGACAATAGGCGGAGGTAATAATAAAGGATTGAATAACAGTGAGATTTATGCTTTTTGGGAAGGCGGTTTGGATGATATATGGATTGGAACAGAGAACGGGGGAATAAACATTTACAATTACAAAAAAAAGGATATCTCTTATATAACTACAGCCAATGGTCTCAGCAACAATTGCATTAAGGCATTTTGCTATGACAACAAGAATACATTATACATTGGCACATATCTGGGAGGACTGAATATTTACAATTTGAAAACAGGTGTTTTCGAATATCGAGTGAATGATCCGGAGGATACAACAAGTTTGAGTGATAATGCTGTTTGGACTATTTTATGCGACAGCAAAGACAGGATTTGGTTAGGGACAGACGACGGACTTGATCTGTATGATCCCGTTTCAGGAAAATTTACCCATTATGGAGAAAAATATGGCGTATCGATGGTGGTTATGGTATATGAGGATTCCAGGGGCAGGTTATGGATCTATTCGGAAAATATAAAACTTACCATGGTGGATACCGACGAAAAAATTCGTGACTTTCCATATAAAACCAGGGCCATATGTGATGATAAGTATCAGAATATATGGATCGGGACATTGGGCAACGGTTTGATCCGGTTTGATATTGAGAACAATTCTTCCGTTGTATATACCACCAGGGAAGGATTATGCAATAATATAATATATGGGATCATAAATGAAAATGATAATTATTTGTGGATCAGTACAAAGAATGGCATTTCGCGTTATGATATTCATTCAAATAGTTTTAAGAACTATTTTAACTCAGATGGCTTATTGAATTCACAATACAATTATGGTGCTTTTCTTATGGAAAATGACCAGACTCTTGTTTTTGGAGGAGGCAAAGGGGTTGATTTTATATTTCTGAATCAGTTGGGAGAAAACAAATACATTCCCAATATCGTGTTTACCGATTTCAAAGTATTTAACAATCCTGTACCGATTGTAAACGAGTCCGGGAAGAAAAATACCCTTTCAAATCTGATATGTGAAACAAAACAGATTATACTTGAATATGATCAGAATATGCTGTCTTTTGAATTTGCGGCACTAAACTATGCCAATAGTGAAAAAAATATGTACGAATACAGACTTGAAGGATTTGACAAAGATTGGAACAGGGTCGGAAATCAAAGAAGAGCTACGTATACAAACCTCGATCCGGGGAATTATACCTTACATGTGGTTGGTTCCAACAATGACAATGTGTTCAACACAGAAGGCACCAGTTTACAAATTACTATTCTGCCTCCGTTTTGGAAAACCATATGGTTCAGGATCCTTATTTTATTTGTCTTATTGTTTTTAGGTTATTGTGTCTATCTGTTTATTTCAAACAGGGAAAAACTGAAGAACCAATTGCTGTTTGAGCGTGAAAGTGCCCGTAAAGTCCAGGAGTTGGAACGACTTAAACACCAGTTTTTTATGAATATATCCCATGAAATTCGTACACCCTTGTCTTTGATTCTTGGTCCTTTGGACAAA
This sequence comes from Bacteroidales bacterium, assembly GCA_016935615.1. Lineage (GTDB taxonomy): Bacteria > Bacteroidota > Bacteroidia > Bacteroidales > UBA10428 > UBA10428. The sequence goes on along the minus strand of JAFGQO010000117.1, from coordinate 13,370 downwards.
CTTTTAAAATTCAAATTAACCGATGAGGAAAGACATTCGCATCTGGAAATCATTCAGCGTAGTGCAATGAATCTGAAAAAGCTGGTAAATCAACTGCTTGATTATCGAAAACTTGAAACAGGAAACATTAAGCTGGAATTAAAAAAAGGAAATATTTCCAGGTTTATGAAAGAGATATATGATTCTTTTAAAGATATGGCCTCTGAAAGGAAAATTCAATTGAATTACAAGTCTGTCCAGGATGAAATTCCGGCATTGTTTGATCCGGATAAGATTGAAAAAATCATCAATAATTTGCTGTCCAATGCTTTTAAATATACAGAAGAAGGAGGAACAATATCATTATCGATCTCAACCATTCTTGTTGATGAGATAGACGAAAACAACACCTTTATTCCGGTTCTGGATAAAAAAAACAGTAAGCATGGTAAGTTTCTGCAAATTATTGTTCGCGACACCGGTATAGGTATACCCTCGAACCAGATAAACAAGATTTTTAACCGGTTTGTACAGGTAAAAGGAAGAAGGGAGGTTTACAGATCAGGCGGAACAGGTATTGGATTGTCACTGACCAAAGAACTTATTAAGATCCATAATGGATTCATTCAGGTAAAAAGCAAAGAAGGGAAAGGAAGCAGGTTTAAAGTACTTATACCGCTTATAGAATATGAAGAGGAATTGACGACCATGATAAAACCGGAGAATACCGAAGAACAGCAAAATCTCTTGTATTCAATGCAAAATGAAGTGGTCATAAAAGATGTACCTGATAAAAACGATAATAACAACAAACGAGTTTTACTCATTGTGGACGATAATCCGGATATTCGACTATTCATTAAACATCATTTTGAACCTGAATACGCAGTTATTGAAGGAAGGAACGGAAGAGACGGTTGGGAAAAAACCCTGGAAACAATACCTGATATAATTGTTGCTGACATTATGATGCCGGTAATGAATGGGAAAGAATTTTGCCGGAAAATAAAAAAAGACGAACGGACATCTCATATTCCCGTGGTATTGTTAACTGCATTGCATTCAAACGAGAATCAGATTGCAGGGATTGATGCGGGAGCTGATGATTATATTACAAAACCATTTGATATATCACTATTAAAAGCAAGGGTGGATAACATGTTATACATTAGAAAAGCTTTGCGGGAGCGATACAGTAAAGAAATGGTCCTGAAACCAAAAGAAATCGTGTTGTCTTCTCCCGACGAGAAATTTCTTAAGCGTGTAATCAATGTTATTGAAAAGAATATCGACAACATTGAACTGGATGTAGACTCCTTATCTCAACAAATAGGGGTGAGTCGTACTCAATTGTACAGGAAAATAGCAGCATTAACAGATATGTCAGCAAAAGAATTCGTGAGGGATATACGTCTGAAAAGAGCGACTCAACTAATCGTTCAGGATAAATTGACTATTTCGGAAATTGCATTAAAGACCGGATTTAATGATATCTCTTATTTCCGGAAATGCTTTAAGGAAAAATACGGTATGAGTGCTTCGGAATTTCTTAAAGTTGGTCATACCCAGAAACCTGAAAGAAGCACAACAAAGAATCATATCGGTGCCTGATTGTATTTTTGAAAAAAATATCTTACCTGATCGGCATCATTTTTCATATGCATCATCAAGTACAATTCATCTTAACAAAGGACAATATATACAACTATACCACAAAAAGGTTAGTATTATGTGACTAATTGTACCAATATATATACCATGTTATTCATTTTGCCTGCGATTTTATAATACATTGAATAACAATAGCTTAATTCTAAATCCTGGTATGTATACCCTTGCATTTTGATACAATTGCCCCTGCATTTGGTATGATCGGCATTGTATTTTGGGATTTGTCCCTCCCGGGCGAAAAGCCTTATAGAATACTTTTAGATTGCCAATGATGCAGATTCATGCTGTATCATCGATGGCAAATTTAACAGTGTATCTGTAACTATTGAAGCGAATGGAAAAAGCAAAAAGATCGATTAAGAAAATGTCCTATTTAATAATAGGCGCTGTGATATTATTCATCGCAATCCTTTTTATTCTTTTTGAAACAACAACCTAATAAATAACCTATTTAAATGAATCACATCATGACTAATTATTTTTTGTTTAAAAGGCAACGATTCATCTGGACCTTATCTTTATTGTTACTGACTGCATTAAATGCATTCTCACAAATAACAGTATCAGGAAAAGTAACTTCAGATGTTGATCAGATGCCATTGCCGGGGGTGAATGTCCTGGTCAAGGGAACCGGTACAGGAACCATCACTGATGTTGATGGACTGTATAAGATAGAAGTTCCTTCAGGGGACGCAATCCTGGTTTTTTCTATGGTAGGTATGTTAACCGAAGAGATATCGGTTGGTGACAGAACGGTTATCGACCTGATCATGATCACAGATATTATAGGCCTTCAGGAAATTGTTGTTGTCGGATACGGTACCATGAAGAAAAGTGACATTGCCGGATCAATTGTATCTGTAAAGGGTGATGAATTGCTTGAAGTAAAAACAAACAATGTTCTTGAATCCCTTCAGGGGAAAGTACCCGGACTGGATGTAACACCTTCGGACGGCAGGGCAGGTTCCGGAGTTGACATGTTCATTCGGGGTAAGAGATCCTTACAGGCAGAATCAGACCCGCTGGTTATTGTCGACGGCATACCCATGGGAATGAAAGTCGATATCAATCCGAACGATATCGAATCAATAGAAATTCTGAAAGATGCAGCATCCACAGCTATTTATGGTTCCAGGGGTGCAAACGGGATCATTCTTATTACCACGAAAAAAGGAACTGCCGGAGAAGCACAAGCCTATTATAACGGGTACTTTGGCATTTCTGATCCCTATCAACACGTGCCTGTCTTTAGCCGCGACGATTATGTAGAGGCCAAGATCAATGCAAACAGGGATATTTATAACTGGGATGTAGATCCGGATCCGATATCCGTATTCGGATCAACGGAATATTATGGATATGAGAACGATGTTTCGACTGACTGGCAGGACCTCATTACACGCCGGGGATACCAACAGGATCATCATTTTGGATTTACCGGCGGATCTGATAAAATCCGCTACAATGCATCACTTTCATATTTCAATGAGAAAGGTGTAGTCATTCAAAACGATTTCAAAAGGTATTCGGTACAAATCAATCTTGATGCGAAAGTGTCGGAATGGTTGAGCGGGGGTACTATGACTCAAATTGTACACAAAGTATTGGATGGAGCAGATGTTTCTTCTTCCAACTATAGTGTGTTTACCAGTTCAGTCAGACTTTCCCCGATGGTAGAACCTTATGACAGTGCAGGAAATTACATCTGGCAGCCTGCTGCACCAAATCCCCGGAAAAGTCCGCTGGCTACGGTAGACGATGTGGAAGAAGACAGGCAAACACGTATTTTTTCGAATGTATATGCCACAGTAAAATTTTTCGAGGGTTTAACTTTTCGTTCTACCATCGGTGTAGACTACACTTCAAAAAGACGCGGCTGGATGTATCCTCAAAAAGCGCCTGGAGAAGCTATTACGGAAAACGGCGTTGAATTCAGGCTGGATGGTGGTTATACATGGAACAACATATTAACATTTGATAAGACCTATGGTTTGCACCATATAATTTTTACCGGGGTACACGAAGTTCAGTACAATCGTCTTGAACCTTATGAGTTTTCCGGAATGGAGCAGGCTGACGAGCGCAGTTTGTGGTATTTTATGGAAACAAACAATCGCGATTATAATGAAATGTCCAGCAGCCTGATAGAGAAATCGCTGGTTTCGGTTCTCGGCAGGTTGAATTATACCTACAACAACAAGTACATTCTTAATGGAGCGGTAAGGTTCGACGGAGCATCTTCATTATCCTCGGGCAGAAAGAACAAATGGGACTATTTTCCGGCAGCAAGTGTAGCATGGAGGATCAGCGAGGAAGGATTTATGGAAAATACAAGGGATGTATTGACCGATATGAAAATAAGGCTAAGTTACGGAAGCACGGGAAATGCATCGATTGATCCGTACAGTACGTTTGGAGGATTGAACAACTGGATCATGTATGTGGAATTCGGAGAACAGGGAAGCGAGATCCCCATCCAATCAAGGCGGCCTACATACCTTGCAGCCAGCAGCGTGACATGGGAGCGGACAGACCAGGTAAATTTCGGGATTGACTTCGGGTTATTCAAAAATCGTATTTATGCCAATTTCGATCTGTATACAAACAAAACCAAAAATATCCTGATGGATGACCGTGTAGTTCCTTCAAGCGGCTACTACAGTATAATTGCCAATTCCGCAGAGACAGAAAACAAGGGAATTGAATTCTCACTGCAAACGACCAATATTTCAACACCTTCCTTTAACTGGAGAACAAATATCACCTTTGCTGCCAGCACGGAAAAGATTACAAAGCTCACATCCGGTGTTACCCAGGATATTGCAAATGGATGGTTTGTCGGTGAACCCATAGATGTTTTCTATGATTATCAGAAAATTGGCATTCGTCAGATAGGTGATACCGATTCGCTCTATGGAGCTGCTTATATGCCGGGAGATATCCGTGTAGCAGATCTGGACGGAAACGATACTATTAATGATCTTGACAGAACAGTGTTGGGAAGTGAACGTCCCAAATGGATAGGAACATTCGATAATGTATTTACTTATAAAGGGATTTCATTATCCGTAAGTATTTATGCAAAATGGGGTCATATGGTTGATGCTGATGCATATGAATTTGATCCGAGAATGTACAACAATATTATAGATCTTGAGTACTGGACACCTTTGAACAATTCAAGTGAAAATCCCAGGCTGGATGCATCAATTACAGAAGCACCGTTTGAATATACCATGCGTTATCGTGATGCTTCGTTCATAAAATTAAGGCAAATTTCCCTGGGATACGATCTGCCGGAGAAACTACTGCAGAAAACACCCATTTCGAAACTGAATATATATGTCAGTATTAAAAACGCTGCAGTATTGTACAGCAAGATGGAAAAAGGTCTTGACCCCGAACGTGGCGGAGATCTTGACTGGCCACTGGCCCGGCTTTATACGGTGGGTTTAAATGTGAATTTCTAGGCAACAATAATAATTAATGAAGATAAATTCAAACAAGTATACCATGAAAAAGATACTATCAATTATACTACTTGCAGTGTTGATTCTCCAGGGTTGCGACGATTTTCTGGAGGAAGAACCACTGTCCATTGAGACAGCCGAATCTTATATGGAGACTGTCGAAGGATTGGAATCCCTTGTCGGTTCTGCTTATATCGGGCTGAGGGTATGGTATGGCCGTGAAAACGGATGGGATTTTACCGAGGCAGGAACAGATATTTACGGTCGTGGATATGACAATCGTTCAGCGGCTTTTTGTACCTATGCAAGTGCTCTTTCAGGCGAAGAGCAGGAAAGATCGGCTGCAATCTGGTATGAACTGTACGTAGCCGTTAACACCTGTAATTTTATCCTTGCAAATATAGGTGATTCACCAATCGAGGATAAAGAGTTTTTAAACAGGAGAAAAGGGGAATTGTTATTTCTCAGGGCACATTACTACTGGCAGATCGTTGAAACATGGGGCGGAGTATATCTATCTACCGAACCGACTGCTGAGGCTCAGCATGTTGCTCAAAGATCATCGGTTGATGAATTTTACGATGTTATCTTTTCTGATCTTGAGGAAGCCCTTTTAATGGTTCCTGAAATACCGGATCAATACGGAAGGATTTCGAAACCGATCGTTGAAGCCTTTCTTGCCCGTATGTATCTTTTCAGGGAGGATTGGGCAAATGCAAAACTTTATGCTGACAGGGTGATTAATTACCCGAGTTACTCCTTCATTCCTGAGGTAAGCGAACTGTGGCATCTTGAAAATGATATCAACAGTGAAGTTATCTGGCCTATTGTTTATTCCGACAATCCTTCAACCACAACTCCTGCTATTCGCAATCAGGGGAATATTGATCCAAATACTAATCTTCCGGTATTGTGGGATAACCAGCCTGGTTTCATTCAGCGCGAAGGAGGCAATTCAGGCCTTGTGCAGTGGCAGATAAGATACGAGGAAATACCCAGTTCCGGTTGGGGCATGGTCAGGGATATTCCAAATGGCAGGGGTTTTCTCCGATGGATGCCGACCAGATTCTTTATCGAATTGTACGACACAGAGCAGGATCAGCGCTGGCAGTTGTTTCAGAAAGTCTGGATAGCGAATGATCTGGCCAGCATTCCCAAGTACAAGTCGAGCACCGAAACAGAATCGGGTTATGAAACGGAATTTTACCTTAACGGGGTAATGGTTCCCTGGGATATTTCACTTGACGGCCAACCCATCTTCAATGTGGGTGATACGGCCATAGTTTTTACCCGCGAACCTATTGATACGACGCAATATTTGAGGTTATTCTATAATCTGCCCGAACCGGTTGACGGAGGTCCCAGCAAGGATTTCTTTATGCCTCATTATTTGCATCCCGATAGAAAATATATCATTATTGATATGAATGAGATGTTTGCTATAAATCCTTCCACAGGGAACTATGCTCAGATAAAGAATTATTTTCCTATCAATGGAAAATACCGGGACAGTACGATTATTTCCCTGGATCATACGGGTACCAAACGCGATATCTGGGCAATACGGTTGGCAGAAATGTACTTTATTGCTGCTGAAGCAGCAGTGAATATGAGTGATGGCGAAACTGCATACGATTACCTGTTAGAGTTGGCAAATAATCGTGCAGTAGGTGGTGACGGAGCGGGTTTACTGGCTACATACGGTGTGACAGGCGGAAGCGATATTGACATAGATTTCATACTGGATGAACGTGCCCGCGAACTGGCTACGGAACATCACAGGTGGTTTGACCTGAAACGTACCGGAAAATTAGTGGAACGTGTGAGAGCCCACAATCCGGAAGCCGCAAAGAATATTCAGGAATTTCATAATCTGAGATTTATTCCGCAGGCACAACTGGATGCCCTTTACAACCGGGATGAATTCGGACAAAATCCAGGCTATTAGTTCAATTGTTAAAACAAAAACTATGCACAGGATAATGATTCTTGATCATAGGTCGGTTAACAAGCGAAAGGTAATTGTTTAGTTAGACGATGTGGTTGTTGTGGTATCCTTCCTGACGGAGGATACCACTTCAAAAACTCTGACTATGAAAATAGGAAAGCAATAACTCAAACGCAACTGCAGACCAATTTCTTTATCCGGGATAAGTGTTACAACAAAGTCGAAATTCAGATGAACTCAGAATCAACCACAGACAATTTAAAGACCGGAATTTTCAGAATTCAGTTTAAGAATTTGCAGGTATTATTTCTGTGCTTATTACTTTCATTTGGTTCATGTCAGAATACAGTCCGGAATCCCGGAGAGCCTGTGGTCTTTGTTGTTCGTTATGATCCTGATAATCCAGAAAACAAGAATATTGCTGTCAGATTGAGCTGGAAGGAGGTGATAAAACAATATGGAGAAAGAAACTATACTCATGTTAAGATCAGGGATCTGAATAACGAATCTGTTTATACTCCTGATTTCTATGATTCTGATGCAGATTCGGAACCGGATTTTATGGTATTCCATATAGCAACTGATGCAGAAGAACCTCTGCGACCATTTGAAATAATTGTTGAAAACAATTGCAATTCGAAACAAATTTCAAATAAGGAAAATATCCTTCAAAATCCTGCTGTATCTGTAACTTTTTTAACCCCGGCAAGATATATTACCGGTAAGGGTAAATCGAATGAAAAATTCTCTGTAATACTTGCCGAATCAATTATCGAGACATATCCTGATCCATCCGATCTGGAAATCTACGCTCCGGGAAAATGGACCTATACAAACGGATTCTTTAACAATGCACTTTGTGAGTTGACATTGCATACGGGAAACCAGGAATATTGTCAATATGCTCAGGACTGGCTCGATATATTCATAACCGAAAATAACAAGATTGACACAAACAAATACCATAAAAACAACTACCGGTTAGACGATATTCTGCCAGGTCGTTCCTTGTTGTTTGTATATGAAAGAACGGGTGATAAAAAATACATGGAGGCTGCCAATGATCTTATTGATCAACTCAAACATCAACCTCTGACCAGTGAAGGAGGCTACTGGCACAAAAAGATCTATGAGTGGCAGATGTGGTTAGATGGCATTTATATGAGCGATGTATTTGTCCTCCAGTATGCCCGATTGCTTGAAAAGCCGGAACTTATAGATGAAGCATTGAAACAGTTGCTGCTGATCTATCATCATACACTGGATCCTGAAACCGGATTATTGTATCACGGATGGGATGAATCAAAAAACAAGGTTTGGGCTGATCAGATCAAAGGAACTTCATCAGAATTCTGGGGACGTGCAATAGGATGGTATATGATGGCCCTGGTTGATGCACTTGATTACATTCCGGAACATCATCCCGAACGAGACAGTATTGTTACAATATTTAAGAATTTATCGGCCAGTATAGCCGGTTATCAGGATTTTTCCACTGGATTATGGTATCAGGTCGTTAACAAAGCTGATGAACCCGGTAACTGGATTGAAACATCCTGTTCTGCCATGTTTGCATATGCTTTTGCCAAGGGTTTTAAGGAGGGATATCTTAACAGATCGTACCTCGAAAAAGCTGATAAAGCATACAATGGCCTGATCAATAACTACGTCTACTTTGATGATGCAGGTAGAATCTATCTTACAAAAACAGTGAAAGTAGGTACGCTGAATTTCAATTACTCAGATGGAAGCTATGAATATTATATATCTGTAGACAGGCGGTTAAATGATTTTAAGGGATTATCAGCATTGCTATACTTAGCGATGACTTTGGAAAAAGAAATTAAACAATAGAATGAAAAGCTGGTTAATCAACGGAATATTCCTATTGGTATTACTCAATGGCAATTCTTGTCGGGAGGCAAAGACATACTGGAATGATGCTGATGTAATACTGAAACGTATACAACCACCGGAGTTTCGGGAGGAAGTCTTTAATATTGTTGATTATGGAGCAGTTGGTGATGGTTCTGCCGATTGTACAAATGCAATAGCTGAAACTATTTCGGCATGTTCTCAGAAAGGAGGCGGAATAGTACTGATACCGGCAGGTATATATTTGACAGGTGCTATTCATCTGAAAAGCAATATCAATCTGCATATCGCAGAAGAGGCAACCCTGTTATTTTCGAAAGATCTGACAAAGTATTTGCCCCTGGTACATGCTCGTTTTGAAGGGAACGATCTGATGAATTATTCGCCATTGATCTATGCCAGGGGTCAGAAAAATATTGCTGTAACAGGCTCAGGAATACTTGATGGGAATGCGGATACGACAACCTGGTGGCCATGGAAAGGGCGAAAAAACTTTGGTTGGTCAGAGGGGCTTCCCGATCAGAAAGAAGATCGCGACAAACTTGTGGAAATGGCAAATACAGGCCTTCCTGTTGAAGAGAGAGTATTTGGGGAAGGACACTATATAAGAGTAAATTTTATTCAATTCATAGGATCTGAAAATATTCTTATTGAAGGGATTACAATCAAACGATCTCCAATGTGGGAGATCAATCCTGTATTGTGCAACAATGTTATTGTTCGTGATGTAAAGACAATCAGCAACGGGCCGAACAACGACGGATGTAATCCTGAATCGTGCAGAGATGTATTGATTGAGGATTGCTATTTTGATACCGGTGATGACTGCATTGCCATAAAATCAGGCAGGGAAGGAGACGGCCGGAGAATCAATGTGCCGAGTGAAAATATCATTATCCGAAATTGTGAAATGAAAAACGGGCATGGAGGTGTTGTGATTGGCAGTGAGATATCAGGAGGGTGCAGGAATGTATTTATCGAAAACTGCAGGATGGATAGCCCTAACCTTGACCGTGCCCTAAGGATCAAATCGAATTCCCGTCGTGGCGGGCTGGTTGAAAATATTTTTGTACGTAACCTTATTGTCGGAGAAGTAAAGCAGGCAGTAATCCTTGTAAACCTGTATTATGAGGAGGGTGATGTTGGCGACTATACCCCGATAGTCAGAAACATTTTTATTGAAAATGTAAGCTCAGAGAAAAGTCAGTATGCTCTTTGGCTGAAAGGGTACGAAAGATCACCGGTCACAAATATCCAACTGTCAGATTGCAGGTTTAATGGTGTAAAAGAGGGCAATATCCTCTCAAATGTAGATTACCTGGAATTCAATAATGTTTATATCAACGGAGAAAAAATGGATCATAAATACATAAACTATATAAAGAGATCTGCCAATGAAAAGAAAAAAGAATCATATAACCATACTCCTTAAATATTAATTACTTAACTAAAATTAAAAGCTATGAAAAAGTTTTACAGTGTATTGTTTTTTATTGTGTTTACAACTCTTATGAGTTATGGACAGAGTGTTTTAATTCTTGCTGCTGATGCTGCTGATGCGGATGTATTGGCTATTCAGACAGCAGTAGAAGGTGCCTGGACAGGCATTACATCAGAAATTGTTGATCCTGCCGGTGTAACTGACTGGGATGAAGCAACCTGGGCAGGTTATGATGCATGTGTTTTAACAGAAAGTGGTGGTTCAAGTTCACATGGACATTTTGCTCCCATTGGAATACGGACACTTCCTTTTGTATGTCTTAAAGCATATGCCATTAAGAAAAGCTATCCCTCCTGGAACTGGATTACAGGTGATGCTGACCAATGGTGGCAACAGACAAAAGACTCATCCCAGACCAATTACGATTACACGTACAGTGGAGTAGTCGTGGCAGATCATCCGATTTTCGGAGATTGCTGGGATGTTGGCGAAGAATTTGTATGGACTACAGCGTATAATGTTAACGAAGGCGATGAAGCACATGTCCAGTGTTTTGATCTGGGAATGTCTTATGCAGCGGTTGCAGATGCTGCCACTCTTATCGCAACCAACAAATTTGCGGTTGATGAAACCAGCAGTACTGTGGATGGCTGGCTGTGGACAGTTGAAGAGAATGATTCTTCAAAAGCCGGTGTTGTATGGGGTATTCATCACGAATTCCTGAACAATGCTACCGATGATTTCTTCAAAATAGTCCAAAACTCGTTGGCGTGGGTATTGGCACATGATATTCCAAATATCTGTGTCAGTTCAGTCGAGAACAATAGAGTAACAGATTTCGGACTTGAGATTTATCCCAGCCCTGCTTCATCTTTTACAAACATTGAGTTTAATCTTGAGCAACCTGTTGATATTTATCTTATTGTAAGGGATGTTGTTGGAAAGACTGTTTATGAAATGAATGGATCATTTGGTGCAGGAAAACAAACTATTCATTTGAATGTTTCGGGCTTAACTTCAGGAATGTATAACATTCAGTTAATAGCGGGCGAAAAATATCAATCAAAACTATTTATGGTTCGTTAACTCCCGACAGGACAGATCAATAATCGAACTTGTTGATCGTTCAGATTGGAGAGTTGTCATTGATTGATCGATAACGAATTGGTAAAACCTGCGTTGAGACAAATGCAGGTTTTACTAATTTTAACGTAAAGGATCACTGGAATGAACAGGTATTTTAAAATAATTGTACTACTGATTTTTTCAAATTTCTTATTTGCAGAGAATTACTGCCAGATTGACAATTGTATTGTATCAAAAGACGGATCAGGGAATTACAGAACCATTCAGGAAGCTTTTGATGCTATACCTGAAAACAATAAGGTACCCGTACATGTTTTTGTCCGCAATGGAGTATACAAAGAAAAACTTGTTCTGACAGAAAACAAAACCAATCTTTTGCTTATCGGAGAGAACAAGGACAGTACCATAGTTACATACGATGACTATTCTGGCCGGATTGTGCATAAAGATACCCTGAATACTCATAATTCATGCAGCTTTCGGATCATGGCCGATGATTTTACTGCTATGAATATCGTATTCGAAAATTCTGCCGGCAGGGTGGGACAGGCTGTTGCAGTGGAAGTAAACAGCGACCGGGTATCGTTTTATAATTGCCGGTTTATCGGAAACCAGGATACCTACTACACAAACAGTTACGGAAGAATTTATATGAAAAACTGTTATATTGAAGGAACCACTGATTTTATCTTTGGGAAATCAGTTGTTCTGTTTGATAGTTGCCGGATCCACAGCAGAAAGAATTCATACATTACAGCTGCCTCTACCCTGGAAGGTTTTCATTTCGGGTATGTTTTCAGAAATTGTACGTTAACGGCCGACAGCAATGTGCACAAGGTTTATCTTGGTCGTCCGTGGCGAGACTATGCAAAGGTGGTTTTTTTGAATTGTGAAATGGGATTTCACATAAGGCCTGAAGGATGGCATAACTGGGATAAACCCTGGCGGGAAAATAAAACATTTTATGCAGAATATAATTCAACAGGACCCGGAGGAGAGAGGAGCGGGAGAGTATCATGGTCTCATGAACTGGATCGGATTGAAGCAGAAAAATATACCATAGAAAATATCTTTGCGCATCAAAAAACAAATCTTATTTTTAAAAACGACTGGATTCCTGAAATGCCCAAAATTTTGAATCATTATAAATAATACTTTTTTAAACAATATCGTGTGCGTGCACGGTACTATTTTGTATATTTGTTTTTTAGTCGTGCCCGCACACGAAATACCTGAAAAAAGGCTTTGAAAATCAGTGTAATGATTGAAAACCGAGAAGATAGAATACGAATTAAGGATATAGCCCGAAAGGCCAGTGTATCTGCGGGAACTGTGGACCGTGTAATTCATAATCGCGGAGAGGTAGCAGAAGAAACACGTAAACATGTTCTGTCCATTATTGATGAACTGGGGTATCGACCAAATCTACTGGCAAAATCCCTTGCCACAAGGAAAATTTTTAAAATTGCCGCACTGATTCCTGAGGCAGGAACAGACAATCCCTACTGGGAAAAACCAATGTTTGGAATTCAACAGGCATCGGCTGAGATCAAAGATTTTAATACCTCGGTTCAGCTATATACTTTCAATCCGAATTCAGCAGCATCTTTTCTTGGTGCTTTTACTGAAATTGTTGAAAGCAAACCCGATGGACTTGTATTTACACCTATCTTCTATAAGGAGGCTTATGAAGTAGTCAGGATTTGTGAAGAAATGAAAATACCCTTCATCTTCATTGATATGAAACTGGAAGCCTGCAACAACCTGGCGTATTTCGGACAAAATGCCGGGCAAAGCGGATTTATTGCAGGAAAACTCATGCACTACAGTTTGGCACAGCAAGATAAAATACTGATCATAAAACCAAATAACCGGGAAGGTGTCAGCCATCATTTGCAAT
>JAFGQO010000116.1 GCA_016935615.1 Bacteroidales bacterium | reverse complement strand
GTGAAAATATCCGACACATTCTGTAAAAACAAAAGAATGTTGTGAAATGCATGAAAATGTTGCGAGATACTAATTTGTAGCAATACTTTTCATTTCACATTTTCACAGTCAATTTTTATGTGGGCTCTTTCAAAATCGATAAAAGCAGGGCCCCATATTCCTCCACCCTGGTAATTTTTGGAGAAACTTATATCTTTTACATAGTAACACCACCCGTCTTTGCCTTTATATACTGCATGGCAGTCGGCCCGCGTAACCTTATAGGACGGCAATCCGGCATCGGTATCATATACCAGATAATCGTCATCTGTGTTTTGTTCAATCACGAGCTTAACGATTTCCTGGCAATTTGACCATTTGTTGAGCATGAGTTTTTTCAGGTTTGCTTCCTGCAGATCGGGGTCCTTATATTTTCCTGAAGGTTGCCTGAATGCATCCGGCAACTGTTTGCCCGAAGCATAATTCTTACCGGCATTTTCGGCAGCCAGTTTTGCATTCGATTTCAATTCGTCAGAGTTAACATCAGACCAGTCGAGATTAAGCACTCCTTCTGCCATATCATCATACGTTATTTTAAGGTGATGAGTACCCGGCGAGAGTTTTGAAAGCTTATCTGCCCATTCAACAGGATCTAAGCTGTGTATGGCATGATCCGGATCAGGAATAATATCAATCGGATAGTAAGTATAATCTATTTCTTCTTCATTGTGTAAGAATTTAATGAGCATTGTTGAAGCCCCGTTATCAGCATCAATACGGTAAATAGCTGTTCCATAGGCCGGGCCTTCATAAACCGTTCCGGCCATATATACCATACCGTATATATTATCGTTGGCGGTGAATTCTGTTTTGAACTGATCCGGATCTTCACTCCCGTATACAATGGGTTGATCGGAAAAAAGTATTTTTCCGGCATTTCTTGTATGGAAAGGAGTAGTGAACGGATTGATACGGTGTTCCCATTCAATGGTTTTCCATGTTCGGTTAACTTTTTCTTTTAGTTTTTGTGCTGTTTCATTTTCAGGTTCTATTAAAAGAATTGCATCGGCCAAAAGGGTTACACTTTTAAGGTTTGCAATGGTTTCAAAAGATTGATTTGCATATCCCTGATATACCTCATCTATTTTTTCATCAATATATGGTTTAAGATTTGTCTCAATGATCTCAGGATATTGTTCTCTCAAATTCAGGACCTGGTTATAGTGATCTTCTTTTGCATCCTTTATTCCTCTTTCTTTAAGAATAGTACAGGTTTTTTCGTATTGCATATCATAAGCATAATTATAATAATTCCTCGAATTTATGCCGGCCAGTATTTCTGTTTTCCCTGCTAAAAGCTTTTTGGCCAGAGCAGATTTGAATTTTACATATCCGGCATAATCTACTTCGACATCCGGTTCATTTTCAAGTTTCTCTTCCTTTTGCATTACAGGTAAAATGTTTGAGTCTGAAGAACTTGATTCTGAAGAAGATGTATAAGATCCTTCTGAATCATTCTTGTCATTGGTTGAAACACCGACCTTTTCAGTAGCATTTTCGGCTTTTTTCTTCAGGTCTTTTAGTTTCCCTAATTGTGAATAGCATGGATTGTTAAATATGAATATGCAGGGCAGAAAAAAGAAAAAAATAAGTTTTTTCATGATGGTACGATTTGATTAATAAATGGTAATGCGCAATAGGTTACGTGAAAATACCGGGGCTGTTCTATAAATACAAAACAATGTTGCGAAATGCATGAAAATGTTGTGAAATGCATCAAAGAAAGAGAAAAACTTCAAATCTCAAGCGTCAGATCACAATGGATATCCCTTCCTTTGACAGGCAGGCGATCATCGATTACCGAATACTGAATACCCAATACTGTCTTAAATCTCAAATCCTCAACTTTCCTGACAGGCAATTGTATTTCCCCGGATTTCTTAAAACCGGCCTTTTTAATGCCTTTCCGCAATAAGTGTATAAGGATGGAATAATTGTCAACAAGAATATGCTATTGGATTTCCAATGCCAAACAGATCCGGTTTGGATGGGTAAAATTGAAAATAATGAATAGCGGAGACCCCCCTGCTTCTAAATTACCCCGGTACTGCATGCATATTCCTTTAAGAATGGCATGGATCTTTCTTTTTTTTCTCACTTTGCAGTCATGTATTTCTGCAAGGGATTCTATACGGATCAGCGACAACGAGCCATTCTGGTATGTATATATGTCATTCGACGGATATCATAGGGATTATGATAACTGCGAACCTGATTTTTTCAGGGAGATACAAAAACAAGATCTTCGGCAGGAGCTTGTGGGAATACCATTTAACCTGTATTTTTCTGAAACTGACTGGGCTATAGGCTGTCGTATAAAGAAAAGTGCAACTATACAGGAACCCCTGATCATGGCCTATTATAAAAATACCTATGTTGCTAAATCAATGTATACCAGTTACGACGAAAACATTCCTCTTTATCTGGAAGTTGTATCAAATTATATATACCAGAAAAATTACTACTGGGACGGACCATTGATTATAAGGAAACCATCAGGTGAAAATCCGGATCAGGGCTGTGAACTGGTTGTTCCTCTCACAAAAGATTACTACAGACTATTTATCAAACCCTATGGAATTGCCAGGATTGTAATTGCATTTCTTTGTCTGTTGTTTACCATATTCCTTTTGACATATAAAAAGGGAAGGATACTGAGCAACAGGATACTTGGCGTGTTCATGTTCACTTATGTTTTATTAAATTGCAATGCTTTTCTCTGGATCTATAACATCTACCCGCATTGGCCTCATTTCTATAACTTTGCCATTTCCCTCAATTTTCTTTTGGGTCCTTTATTGTTATTTTATACCCTGTCTGTTATACATGAAAAATTCAGGTTACGGAAAATTTATTTCCTGCATCTATTGCCTTTCCTGGTAGTTGCTGTTGTCTATTGTATGAAATACCAGATCTATGATACGGAATCAAAGCTCATGTTATTGAACAATGGGTTTAGACAATCGCAGTTTTTTGCAGTGACATATAAAACAGAGAATATACAGTTTATTTCCTATCTCCTGGTTTCGATTATTTATGCATTTTGTTATCAATTCAATGCAAAGCATGCAAGACTGAAAACAGAAAAGCTCCTGGTTTCCACATTGAAATTTCTTTTGGTTGGAATATTGATCCTTATCGTTTTTGAAATAATCAGAAATGAGGTTCCCGTTCAGGCAAGATATCATTTTGCCATTAAGGGTATAGGCATATTGCTTTACCTCGTGATGATCTCTACACTGCTTATCCGTTGCCTCCGGTACCCTGAGATATTTTCCTATACCGGTAAAAACGGCAACGGACAGAAATACCTTAAATCTCCCCTGACCAAAGAACACAAAATGCATTATTTAAAAAGAATGGAGTCGTATATGAACACAGGAAAACCATTTCTTTCCTCTACTATCAATCTTCCTGATTTCGCAAAAGAAATATCCATTCCTTCCCGGTATATATCGCAGGTACTAAATGAAGAACTGGGGATGAGTTTTTATGATCTCATCAATACATACAGGATTGAGGAAGCCAAAAATTTATTGTCGGATCCTGAATATGGCGACTCTTCAATTATTGATATTGCTTATGATTGTGGTTTCAATTCAAAATCGGTTTTTAATGCGGCGTTCAAGAAGTATACAGGGACAACACCAAGCGAATTTCGCTTGGGAAGACAGTTATTTATGAATTACCGGTCCAAGTGCTCATAAACTGGTACGGGAAAATCGGCCGGGACTTAATTTGGCTTTTAAATTCCTATTCTTGTTTACAAAAAGAGATGAATCATGAATAAACAACATCAATTTGTATTAACTGTTCTGATGCCAGGTATCATACTCTCTTATTCAAGCTGTGAAAGAGAGAATATCACAGATTCACCATCGATTAGTATCGATTCTGTAAATATAGGCTTGTATATGGGCGATGCAGTTTTTTCCGGCTTAAGAACTCCAACGCTGAATATAGTTGAACAATTGGGTTATTCGTATACAATACTTACAAACGACTCCATTATTCAGGGTATTCCGGATCATTATTCGGTTTTGATTCTTCCGGCGGGAACAGGAGGACAATATTGGGAAAATCTTGGACAAACAGGATTTGACAATATTGTAGAATATGTCAATAGAGGTGGCGGATACATCGGGATATGCGGGAGTGCATACCTGGCTGCTGTTACGGATATTTTCAGGGGTTGGTCAGGCGAACCACGAAGGTATGAAGCACATGATGGATTGGGTATTTTCGCAGGTACGACAGATGGTCCGGCAGAGGAATTTGCTCCGTCATACCGAGATGATAATTGTAAAATTAATATCATTGATCATACACATCCGGTAACGTATGAATTACCCGATACCATCACGTATGTTTACGATCACGGACCGGAATTTCTTCCTGACGATAAAGGACAAACAACAATTATCGGTGAATCCGTGAAAGGAGGGCACTCATTCATTATTGCCACTGAATTTAATCATGGCAGGGTTTTCCTGACAAGCGGGCATCCTGAAATGGCCAATAACGAAACGAATAGAAAGTTACTCAGGAATGCCGTTACCTGGTGCTCAAAGCTAAATCCGTAATATAACTGCATCTGGTTTACCATAGCGTACGGGAAAATCCGCCCGGTCTGTTTTTCTCTGTTCCTCCCTTAATTTCATTTCAAAATCAAAACAAGGAGGACATATCATGAAAACTAACATCTATTGCATTTCACTCATTCTTATTTCGTTGCATTTAATATCAATAAATAGTTGGGCTCAGGAAGATACAACCTGCGTGGTAAACGGATTTGTGTACGAAGTGGAAGAAACAAATCCGCTTGAGGATGGTACAGTCCGCTGGTATCATTACGATACACTGGGTATTCTCATGAACTATGATTCTATTTATACCTCCGGAATATGATCCCAATCAAAGCTACCCGTTGATACTTTATTTGTATGGATGTAACGATACAACTTCCTATGATCATAACTGGTACCATGATCCCGTACAAACTGAAGATCCCTTGTTTGTACCTACACCAAAAGCAGTGAACATGGTTGACTGGTGGGATGCCTGGGGAGACAGCTGGATGCCTGAACATATCTATAGATATGACCAGTGGCATCTATTTCTGCAGGATTCGTACTGATGATGGCATGAGTGCAGTTAAATTTGTTGTAATGAATGAATGATGAAATGGATCTGCGTGAAGTGATCAGTTTCTCAAACCATACACTGTTCGGAAATGATAGCCATACACTGCCATGGTTATGGCATCTATGAATAAACCGGGACGTTTAAACAATGTCCATATAAAGAATTTCCAATACTCACTGCGTCCCCGGCTAAGGATTCCGATGATCAATATGGATTTTAAGAAGGCGCCCAGGTAGTTGAATTCAATTCTTTTCTGACCGGGTTGATGATTATTATAATTTAGCAGAAACTGACGTGTTCTTTTATAAAAGGGTTTTGCATTATAGATATTTTGAATTATCGATTGATACCCTGATAAGAGATCATTTACGTTCATTTTTGGAATGAAATTCATAGTAAAATCAGTGTTGTTTCCGGTTGCTTCAACGGTTAATCTGTTTTCTGCCTCGAGACGACGGTACAATTTTGTGTTTTTCGGGGCATTCAACAATCCTACCATTGCAGTTACAATTCCGCTTTTCTGGATAAAATCAATTTGTTGTTGAAATACAGATGGAGAATCACTGTCAAAACCAACAATAAATCCACCGGATACCTGCAATCCGGCCTTTTGAATTTTTTTAACGTCCTGAAGCAGGTCCCTGTTCCTGTTCTGAACTTTATTGCAAGCCTTAAGAGATGTTTCCGATGGAGTCTCGATACCAATAAAGGCAGAGTTAAATCCTGTTTCGGCCATTAATGATAATAGTTCTTCATCATCGGCAAGATCAATGGAAGCCTGAACGGTGAATGTAAACGGATAATTATGTTTTTCCATCCATTCTTTCATAGCAGGCAGAAGCTTGTTTTTGGTTTCTTTTTTATTGCCTATAAAATTATCATCAACAATAGATATGGATCCGTGCCAATTTAATTTATAGAGGGCCTCAAGTTCTTCAATAATTTGTTCAGGATCCTTTATTCTGACCCGGTGACCTAAAAGTGAGGTTATTTCACAAAAATCACATGCAAAAGGACATCCGCGAGAGAACTGAAGATTCATTAAAGCATAATCTTTCCTCGATAACAAATGATAATCAGGTACAGGAGTCGATGTAATATCGGCAAATTCATCGGTTTTGTATATTTTTTTAAGAGCATGTCCCATGGCCATATCTTTCAGAAACAGAGGCAATGTAATTTCAGCCTCATTCAGTATAAAATGATCAATTTGAGGGTAATTCTTGTATTCCTGGGTAAATAAAGGGCCGCCTGCAACAATTTTCACCTTATGTTCCAAACACTTTTCGATGATTTTGTTAACGGATTCCTTTTGTACATACATGGCGCTGATAAATACATAATCAGCCCAGAGCAGATCACCGGTATGAAGCTTGGCAACATTCATGTCAACGAGTTTTTTCCGCCATGTTGCAGGAAGCATTGCCGATACGGTGATTAATCCCAAAGGCGGAACTGCAGCTTTTTTGGAAACAAAACGTAATGCATGCTTAAAACTCCAGTAAGTATCCGGATATAGGGGATAAACCATTAATATATTCATGGTGTATAAAATAAATTTTTTTTCAAAGGTATTTCCATCCTGCATTCTGAGAGAAAAAAAGGGATTAGTGGCCGAAATTTGGGGCAAATTGTCTGAAAATGGGATTAGTGTCAGAAATTATGGGTGAATAGCATTCCTCCCAACGGGTAACTTCGGTAAGTTAAGTGCCAAAACAAGAATCATTGGACACAAGTTAAAAAAAATATTTTCTTCTGTTTGTGATAAATAATTTAGTAACTTAATATAAGATTCACTTTGTATTAACTTATTACTATCGTGAATAGATTGACTAAATATCAGTTATGTGCAATTGGATTCTTTTTTTTCAATAAATTATCTTTTTCTCAATCAGACAGTTTGAATATTTATGATTTTGATTTCAATCAGTTATCAAAATTAAAAATAACTTCTGCCTCAAAATCACCTCAGAATATCGGAGAGGTACCATCAACCATTTTTGTCATTACAGCTGCTGAGATCAAAGAAAAGGGATATTTTACCCTTGAAGAGGCTTTATCCGATCTTCCCGGCTTCCAGTTCCGGAACATAGTTGGAATAAACAGTTATGTATTTCAGCGGGGAATAACCAGTCAGAACAATTTGATTTTGCTCCTGATTGATGGTATACAGGTAAATGAGCTCAATTCAGGCGGTTTTTACGGAGGAGGGCAGTATAACCTTTCAAATGTGGAACGGATTGAGGTAATATACGGGCCTGCATCGGTGGCATACGGGACAAATGCAATATCCGGGATCATCAACATTATCACAGTTAGTGCAAAAGAAAAACAATTGGCAATGAATTCTCTGATAGGTACATTCAATACGGTAGCCACTGACATTGGCTATGGTTATACCACGAAAAAGAAAAACTTTGGTATCAGAGTTTCCGGGATGTACAAACAGACAGATAAAGCCGATTTAAGGGGGGAAGCCGGCGATTATAACTGGACCGATCTGATGGATAATTTTGAAAATGACTTTTCTTTTGATCTGAAGATTCAGGCAGATCATTTTATTCTGGGAACGAATTATCTTCATAAACAATCGTCGGCTGCCACATATTCAAAATCAATTGGTACTGTTTATAAAGATTATGGAACGTTCTGGAATATACGCTTTATCAACAGCTACATTAAATATAGTAACCGGCTGTCTGAGAGGATTACCTTATCTTCAACTTTATACAACCGCAATGCTTCCGTTCTGGATAACTCAGTATTGTATGTTGTTGATACAGCACAAATTGGATATTACCGTCCGAACAATTTATCAGGATTGGAAAATATAATCAGTTATGATGCAAACCGTTTTTTCTCGGTTGTTGGGGGTTTAACGACGGAATACGAACATTTGGCCGAAAATTATTCGGTAACCTATAGCAATTCTCCCGATATCAGGCCTCCTGCACCTGAAAAGCCCTCTATGGAGAACAATTATCTGGTAAGCATTTTTCTGGAACCTCGGTTAACCTTGTTAAAACATCTTTTTTTATCCGGTGGTCTTCGTTTTGACCAGAGCAGCATTTACGATCAGGTATTTACACCCCGTGCCGGACTTATTTATAATTTCCATGATCAACTATTCCGGTTTTCGTATGCCGAAGCTTTCAGAGCTCCCAAACCCTGGGATTATAACGACGGGATAGGAAATAGTTCCCTGCTTCCTGAAACTATGAGATCACTGGAAGCTGCAATGACTTTTTCATTCTTCGACCAGTATCATATTGATTTCATCGGATATACAAACAAGCTTGATAATGCTATTCATAAGCAAGTTGTTGATGAAGGGTACAGATGGGTCAATGATGGCGAAATAAACACAGAAGGTATTGAAATCTATTTCAGATTTTCATCTAAAAAAATAACATCATCCGTCAACTACACATTTAACCAGAGTTATGACGAGAATGATGAGTTTGTTCCTGAAATAAGCAAGCATAGCGGAAATGTAAGTGCAACATATCACTTCAGCGATCATATAAAAATCAATTTAAGAGCAAATTACATCGGGGAAAGAGAAAATCCTCAAATCATTGCTTCAGACAATGGTTCAACTATCGATCCTTGTCTGGTATTTCATGGTGCATTGTCCCTGTTGAATTACAAAGGTTTTGCCTTGCAATTTATAGTGAAAAATATACTGAATAAAGAGTACTATCATACTTCCAACAGAGAGCCGGACAGGTATCGGCAGCCTCAGAGGACGGTTATGGTATCTGTCGGATATACATTAAATACCAAATGATACAAAATGAATACTCTGCGAAAATATATTCAGCTTACATTCCTGAGTTTCATTCTTTTACCCGGACTTTTAGCTCAGGTTGAAGAAGCACAGATCATTGCCGCATATATCAACAATTTCGCACACTATATATCATGGCCAGATGAGAATCAAATCGATAGTTTTAAAATTGTGGTATTTACCCAAAATACTGATATTCTGAATGAATTTCAGGCATTTTCACAAAAGCGAAGGATAAAAGACAAACCCGTTATTTTGTCAGAATACGGATCAGATCCTGATCTGAAAGAAGTCCAGATCGTTTTATTAGCAAGAGATAAATCGGACAACCTTCCGGAAATTTATAATGCTATTGAGGGAAAACCTGTATTGCTTGTGAGTGAAGATTATCAAGACAAGCGGAATATAATGATCAATCTTTATAAAACACAGCAGCAACAACTGCTGTTTGAGATCAATAAGGCCAATATAATAAATCAAAACCTTGTTATTGATCCCGAAATTTTACTTGCCGGAGGCACAGAAATAGATGTCGCCGGTTTGTATCGCAATTCTCAGCTCAACCTGCGAAAGATGCAAAAAGATATGGACAAAATGAGCGACTCGCTCGAACACCTGCACCTGGATATTCAGCTTTCTTTAAACCAGATCAACCAGCAACAATTGGAAATATCAAAACAAAAGAAATTACTGGCTGAACGTACTGAAAAATTAGATTATCATCAGAAAATAATCCTTTCACAGCAAGTGATACTGGCATCTCAGAAAGATTCAATTGATCATAAAAACCGCATACTTCATGAGCAAATGCAGGAGGCAGGGGATATGGAGCAATTTTTAAAAGCAAAGCAGGAACAAATTGAATTGCTGAACCGGGCAATCGAAGATAAAAACATTGTATTGGGAGATCAGACAAAAACCATTGTCCATCAGAAACAAATGCTGGCACTGTCTATTATTGTTGGAGTACTTTCGTTTTTTCTGGTAATCACGGTTTTTATCAGTTATCGCAGCAATAAGATCAAAAAAGATATTCTCGCGAAACAAAAAAGTGAAATTGAGAACAGACTGATCGAACTTAAGGAATTAAATGTTAAGCTTGAAGAAGCTGATCAGTATAAATCCATATTTCTGGCCAGCATGAGCCACGAACTCAGGACACCTTTAAATTCTATTATTGGCTATACAGGTATCCTTCTGATGGGCATGACCGGTACGCTGAATGAGGAACAAAACAAACAACTGAACAAGGTAAAAAATAATGCCAGACATCTGTTAAGTTTAATTAACGATATCCTTGATATCTCAAAAATTGAAGCTGACCGGGTTGAATTGCATTATGAAGAATTCAATTTAAAAAATCTGGTGAATGAAATCGTTGAAACTATCCATCCGAAAGTAGTTGAGAAGCAACTGGAAATGATCGCTGAAATACCTGATGATTTAATTGTAACAACAGATATCAGGCGAATTAAGCAGGTTGTATTGAACCTGGTGAGCAATGCCGTCAATTACACCGATGCAGGCAAAATACAAATACATGCGGATCGGTTACCGGGGGACAAGATAAGATTAGCCGTAAAAGATACGGGAATTGGTATTCCCGAAAACGAAATTCCAAAGTTGTTTCAGCCTTTTCAACAAATCGATTCTTCGTTAACGAAAAAAAATAAAGGTACAGGGTTGGGCTTATATCTATGCAAGAAATTAATGACACTTCTGAAAGGTGATATTTTTGTAAAGAG
>JAFGQO010000115.1 GCA_016935615.1 Bacteroidales bacterium | reverse complement strand
TATATATAATTGAATATCAGAGTTTTGTGAATTCTTTGAGTCTTCGGGACTTCGTGGCTATCTTAAAATATTTACCTTTTGAGACAATCCTCTTTTTTTTCTATCCACATCACCTGATAGGGATCCAGAGCTATTCTGCCCTGTCCAACCGTTTTATTTGTTATTAGATCTTTCCCCTTTGCAAACAATAAATTCTGCGGATCGATAAGTACAAAAAAAGGTGAGATATTTGCAAGGGTCAATAAATCGTCTTCATCGCCACGCAATAGTGCAAATGTATTGTTATTCACATGCAGAATTTTCTGCTTGCAATCGGGATGAAAAGCTGGTATTTGTTTTCTGATATCAATTCTCCTTTTCAGTTCCTTGAAAATTTCTGAGTGTTCATTTTCATCGGAAAGAAGCCGATAGAGTTCATCTGCATTCCACCTCCTCCTGTTTATTGTGCGTTTCATACCGGTTAGTCTTACTCCTTCGGTAAAATTATGTGTGCCCAGCAGACTATGGATATAAAAAGCCGGAATTCCTTTGAAGGACATCATAATTGTCTGAGAACAGATAAATCGCTCAACCTGATAATTATCTTTCCCAAGAGAGGTATTCTTTAATGCATCTAAATAGGCAATGTTCATTTCATAGGGGCTGTCACTTCCATCGCTGTTTCTTTTTGTGCTTACATCTCCCCCAAAAGATCTCATTGCCCTAATCAGTTCTGCAATCTCATTCTGGGGTAATATGCCTTCCAGTGGTCTCACTCCTATTCCATCGTGCGAAGCTGTAAAATTAAAGAAAGTGCACCCATCAGGAATGTCCGATATACTATTGGCCCACGTATTCAAATATTTGGAATCAGCTGTAAAGAATGCATGCAACAGCAAAGACGGTAAACTGAACTGATAAACCATATGTGCCTCATCCCCTTCCCCAAAATAGCTGATATTTTCCCTGTTCGGAACATTGGTCTCGGTAATAATGATAATCCCGGGATCAATATACTCCGCTATATCACGTATTAATTTCACTACTTCATGTGTTTGAGGTAAATGAAGGCAGGAGGTCCCTATTTCTTTCCAAAGAAAGGCTATCGCATCAAGTCTGATGATTTTTGCTCCCCTTTTAAAATAAAACAGAAGTACTTTTAGTATTTCAAAAAGCACCTCCTGGTTTGCAAAATTCAGATCAATCTGATCATTACTAAAAGTGGTCCAGACATATTTTCTCCCTTTCCTGGTATCAAAAGCTGACAGTAAAGGCAAACTTCGGGGACGTACAACTTTTGACAAATCAGAATCCGGATCTACTTCAATGAAAAAATTATCTCCCGGTGATTTTCCTTCCAGGAAATTTCGGAACCATTTGCTTTCTTTTGAAATATGATTAATTACCAGGTCTGTCATTAATGAATAATCTCCTGAGATCATTTCAATATCATTCCAGTTTCCCAAATCAGGATGTACTTTCCGGTAGTCAATTACTGAAAAACCATCATCAGAACTATATGGGAAGAAAGGAAGTATATGAACACAACTTATTGAGTCTTCCAGATACTTGATAAGAAAATTTCCGAGAGTTTTAAGCGGGCTCTCATTTGTTCTTTTAATACTATCCCCATAAGTAATAAGAATAATGTCCTTTTCGCTCCATTTATCAAGGTTTTTTCCTGTATTTGTTCTTAATTCTTCAATTGAATTCAGCAGTGCAGACAAAAATTTTTCCGAAACCTTAGTGTCTCCATAGATGAAATTTAACCTTTCCCTCAATCTGCCAGCAAATTCCGATTGATCCATGATGATTAAAAATAACAGACTTTGAATTCAAATGATACGAGAAACATAACCATTCAAAAAGAATATACTTTATGCATTATCCATCTCAACTGCCTCTCTCAGTTTTAAATAGAAGTCAGGAATAGCACTTATTACTCTTTTCAAACTTGGGATTGTAGGTACCTGCATCGGATTATCAAGAAACATTTCTCCTGCCCGGTATACATTTGTAGCAAACAGATCAATAGCCTGTTCCTCAATATGCCTGTCAAGTGTTAATCCATTCAATACAGCATCTGCATAATACTGATCCAGGAAGTCAAGTGCTGTTCTATAGTAGGAAGCTTTAATAGACCTTATCAATCCGCGTGAGAATACAATTCCATTCGTGGCCAGTTTGGAGAATATAGCTCTGGATATTTCCGTACTCATTTTCGAGAGTCCTGCATTCGGATCATCTTCTGATAATTCCTGGTGTTTATGATCATACCTGTCGGCTATTTCCACCTGACAGATGCGCCCGATAGCATTGTTTCTCATTGCTTCAGATAAGATCCCTATTTCCAGGCTCCAGTCACTTGGAATACGAATTGTTTTGGTTACATCTGCCCGCATGGAAAATTCTCCTGCCAGCGGATACCTGAAACTATCAAGGTATTCCAGAAAATCATCATTCCCCAAAAATCGTTTCAATGTACGGAGTAAGGGAGTTACAAGTAATCGGGCGACCCGCCCGTTTAATTTAATATTGTCTGACCGGTAATAATATCCCTTACAAAACTTATAGTTAAAATTTGGGTCAACTACCGGATAAAAAAGCCTTCCCAGCATATCTCTGCTATATGTAACAATATCGCAATCGTGAAGTGCTACAGCTTCAGATCGTCCTGAAGCATTAAAATAACCGAAACAATACCATGCATTTCTTCCCTTTCCCATCTCACGAGGGGCAATAGCCATATCAATAAGCAATTTATCCAATGCTCTTAACCTGGGACCATCATTCCATAATATCCGGTAATGCTGAGGTAGGCGATTAAAATATTTTTTCGCATGTTCAAATTCTTCCTTATTTGCTTTATCAAGTCCAATAATAATTTCTTCCAGGTAGGGTATTTTTACAAGTTCGTCAAGGATTAGTTTCAACGCCGGGCCGGCCAATTCAGAATATAAACACGGAAGAATTAATGACATTGGTCTTTTCTTTGAAAAGGAAATCAATTTCTTTTCTAATTCTTCATAGGGCCTTTCCCTAAAATTATGAAGTGTTGTGACGAGTCCGTTTTGATAAAAATCACCCATGAGTTGAATTTATATTGTTAAACATTTATTTAGTCCAAGTTAAGGATTCTAGTAAACATTTTAATGATAAGTGGTTTTAATAATTCTGCAATGATCTTATGATCCAGTTTCTGTTGCAGTACTTTCAGGTTATGAAGCACAATCTCATTTCTGGTGTGATAATTCGTAAGTATTTTAAAAGCGCTCTCAATCAGATCATCCGTAAGAATACACTTCTCAATTGCAGGAAAGTGAAATCCCAGATGCTCTATATCTGATCGAAAAACATCGTATTTATTGATGACAACCGGCAAACCAAAAGAAACCATTTCCAGTAAATTGTTCCCAAAACCTTCCACCTCACTGAAGTACGTTCCTATACCGCCGTATTGAGAAACAATAGCCGGAACTTCATAAAAATTATAATACTTTTTGTCAACAATAATGTCGCGATGAGAGAGAATACGATCTTCACCAAATATCAATACCAGTTTAGATTCAGGATTTTCCTTCAGTAATTTTTTATAATACTCACCAAGTATCTTTTTATATTCAAACTGTTCATCTCCTGAGTGCCCGCTAATAAGCAAGGCAACACATTTTCTGAGCCCGTTCTTTTGGAATTTTTTTTCAAGCCGAATTGCAAAATCAAGTGCGACTTCTATCTTTTTTCTTGGTACTATTCGGGTATGCTGAAGTAAAATGATTGTATCTTCAATCGTGAAATTTCTCTTTTCAATTTCATTGATCAATCCAATATCCCTTAAAAAGGTATCGTTGTAATTATCGAATGGCGGAGCTATCAATTCTCCATTATCCCAGTTTTTGTTTTCCCAGTCCCAGTCAATACTGCTTGTGTTGGGCACCACTATGGTACGATTGGTAAAGAACTTCTCTACATTATTGTAATTTAATGACTTGTATAACTTCCGGGCCAACTCAGGTTGGGTTTTATTTATGAAGGCTATACCATCAATTTCAACACCCGGTAAGTATTTCAGGTATTTTTTTATTACCGGATTCGGGTTACTGAACTGCAAACGTTCAAAGTAAGAATCGTGCCACCAGACCATCACTTTCGGCCATATAATACCCTGGTCTCTGAGTTCTTCGATAAAGTAACCCAATCCGACAGCGGTAATAAAATTATAAGGATGAGAAGTGTTGTGCGCGATGATCAGGTCAATGTTATTTTTCCTTACAAATTGTTTAATAATGTCTTTTGCATAACAAGCCTTTTCATGAATCAACTCATCAAAACCTTCCGGTGGTTTCTTACTAAAATATTTAAGTATGGTTTTATGAATATCGTTTTTATGCCAGAAAATATCATTTGTTTCAGCATTGAATCTTGGCGAAGTATGTGCGGCAAGGAAAAAAATACTCCCCAACTCTATTCCCATGTCATCAACCATAGCGTGGACTGTCTGGTCAATTACAATTGAGACTCCGTCATTTTTCCCGATCAGAGAATGAATTATACCAACATTCAAATGTGAAATATTCATCTTATACTATTTTTAATATCTGTTCCAGGTGAGTAATAACATAATCAGGTTTTAAAGATTTTGTCCGGATATCATTTTCATGTATCCGCAATGATCTTTTATCTCCTGCAAAAAGAACTGTTTTAAATCCAACCCGATTGCTTGCATAAATATCCTTCAACATATCGTTGCCAATAAAAAGCACTTCAGAAGGAATGATACCATACTTCCATTTTAAAGTAGGTATAAGTTCATTAAAAAGCGTCTGATCAGGTTTTCCTTTCCCGAATTTATACGAAAAAACCGTAAGTTCTTTATCAAATCCCTTGATTCTTTCCTTAAGTGAAATCTTATTGTGCAAAAAATAATTCATCAGTACAGGCGTATAAAATTGAGCATTGGAGACAATCCCAAGAGGTATTCTTCTCGCCCTTAGTGAAGAAATGGTTTCTTTCAGGCCCGGCATAATTGAGACCTTATTGCTTAAAAATTCAAAAACACATGTCATCAATGCTATATCAGCATCTTTTTCTATGGCGATCAATCCCTTGCGCTTAGCGTGAATCAGCACAATTCTCCAAATGCTTAGAATGTCAATTTCAGGGTAAGGCAAATTATTCATTCTTCCTGCATCATGACAAACCTTAATGGTGCTATTAAAATCATTCAATATATAATCCAATGTTTCCCGGTCGCCGTCAACAATTTTAATGCCTGATGCATGAAGTGCCCGTTCAAGGTTTTTATCTGAAATTTCTGCCTGATCAACATCACCAGAAGATGAAACCAGCAATGTCCCATATATGTCAAATACTACCCCTTTAATGTTTTCATCCCGTTTAAATCTTGGTTTAACTCCTGTCGGAATCGGAATAAGTGGATCAAGGTTATCCAGTAAATTTCTTATATATTTCTTCGAGTCTTTTCGCATAGTTCAACAAAGAATATTCAGTAATAATTAAAGATCTGTTTTTTTCAATGGTACTCCCGGCATTGAAATTTAGTAATTTTCTGATAAATGGGTTTTCTGTCAACACCGCGTTTCTTGCAGTTTTATCTTTTGAAATCTTTACAATAACTGATTGTTGTTCTGCTTCTGATAATGCCGGGAAATCAACAATTCTGTTTTGAACAGGAATTTTGAATGCTTCATACAGCAAAGGAAATTCAATTCCGGTATTTTTGATGTCTTCAGTAATATGTGGCAGATCGCGGCCAACAACAGGGGTATTAAACAGCCACGGTTCAAGATAAACCATCCCAAAACCCTCTTTTATACTTGTGGTAACACAGCAATCACTGGCCTGAATCAACTCTTCAAAATCAACTTTTGTTCCTGCTTCAAAAACCACCTCAATTTTTTCTTCTTTACAGAAATTTTTCCATCGATTATAAGGAGTAATTTCAATCGGATTTTTTGGTGGTTGTGTTACAAGCCAGTTTGCAGTATCTGACAGAAGCATGGCCAATAAAATATATTCCCCGATATTCTTTCTGCGAATTACGCGCACCGGATAAGTTATAAGTTTTTTCTCCGGATCAAGATTCAGTTGCATACAGATCCTTTTCTTAAGCTCAGTAGCAGGAACATCTTTTACAAGGTGATTTAAACTTACCGGATTAGGTAATAGAAATATTTTTCTCTCCTGAATGCCATAATTCAACAATCTTCTTTTATCGAATGAGTTAAGCGTTGCATGTAGAAAATTTGGTAAATCGGGATACAATATCCGGGGCAACTCTTTTTTAAATGTATTCCCGATAACAGACTCCAGAAATTGCCAGTTTACCGGCCGGTCTTCAGCAAAATCATGTGCATGGTTCAGAATGTTAAATCCTCTGTATGCAAATTCGGAAATAGCCAATGTGAATAAAGGATTTTTACCAAGATTCAGGTTATGAATATGGATAACATCATCTTTTTTCAAATGATCGTTTAAAAATTTTAAAAGCTCCTGATATTCATTTTCCAGGTGTGTCTTTTCCTCCGGCAAATAATTTAATTTTTCATGAATTAAGATTTCGGCTCCCAGTGATGTTATTTTATCAGGATATGAACAATGTCCGCATATTACCAAAACCCGGATAGAAGGAAAATAATCTGTAAGCGATTTAATTTGCGACTCGATGATTCGCATCACTCCTCCGGGATTCAAATGATAATGTATGATGACAATTCTTTTCATAATCAATCAGCTCCCGAAACAAGAAGAGCAAATCAAAAAAAATCTTTTTTACGAAACTTCCATATTTTCTAAAAACAAACAAGAATTATAATAATTTACAGAAACATGGAAGTTCCAGAAGACAATTAAAATAAATTATTAACTTATGAATGTTAAAATTACGAACTTTAAATTTTACAATCGGGAATACAGCATTATTTAAAAGTAATAATTGATATTTGGTACAATAAACTCCATTGCTATGAATACCGAAGAAAACAGTATTGAAACGCTGAAGACCCTGAAAGAAACAGGTGAAGTTTCTTCTCCGGAAAAATGCTCCCGGACAATATCATATTAAAATCCGAATTGTTATAATCCTTAAAATATATCACGAGATGACGCTGCTTGATCAATTGAAAGAATATACAGTTATTGTCGAGGATACAGGTGATATTAACCTGATAAAAAAGCATTTCCCCCGGGATGCAACAACGAATCCTTCATTATTATTTGCTGCAGCGCAATTGCCGGCATATCAGCACCTGGTTGAAGATGCTGTCCATAATTCGGATACTGATATCTGTGATCCGAATGGAAAAATGAGCCCCTGCATTGAAAAACTTGCAGTTAACTTTGCCAAAGAAATACTAAGCATTATCCCCGGACGTGTTTCTGTTGAAGTTGATGCAGGTTTATCATTCAACACGCAAGACACCATTCGTACAGCAGAAAGAATTATTTCCTTGTTCGAGAAAGAAAAGGTAGATCGGTCGCGAATACTGATAAAAATTGCTTCAACATGGGAGGGAATTAAAGCAGCTGAACAACTGGAAAAAAAAGGCATTCATTGCAACCTTACATTGCTGTTCAGCTTTGTACAAGCCATTGCCTGCGCAGAAGCAAATGTAACGCTTATATCCCCCTTTGTTGGACGAATTCTTGATTGGTACAAGGCGAAAAGAGGAGTAAATACCATCCCGGCTAACGAAGATCCGGGTGTACTATCAGTAACACAGATCTACAACTATTATAAAAAGTTTGGGTACAAAACTGAAATTATGGGTGCCAGCTTTCGTAATCTTGGGGAAATCGTTGAACTTGCCGGATGTGATCTTCTGACAATTTCTCCGCATCTTTTGGATGAACTTGGCAGTAAGCAGGAAAAACTCATACGAAAACTTGACCCCGACAAAGCAATGAATATCGAGCAGGAAAAAATTCACCTGGATGAAAAAAGTTTTCGCTGGATGCTAAACGAAGATGCCATGGCCACTGAAAAACTTGCAGAAGGCATTCGCAGATTCAATGAAGATTTAATAAAACTCGCCGGATTTATACGCAATAGATATTGCGATAAATAATCATTGAAATGTTTATTCCTTGATTCTCATGAAAATTTCTATTGAAATTCGTTCATAAGATTACTTTTGTGAACAGATTTTACAATTTTAAAGAGTATAATTCTTTTTAGTGATATAGTATTATGGGAAAAATATTTTTTGCCTTCCTGAAGTTATTTAAAGTCTTTCGCCTTCTTTGTCTGCGCATGAAAGGAAGAACAGAAAACGATCTGTATGCAAGACGAATTGTTACCGGCAAAGCCTGGGAAGACTTTTGCGATCATCTGAAAACTGCAGGTGCTGCACTTACCTATCCGGGAACACCACGAGATGCATTTCAGCAGACGGAAGGAATACGCTATTTATCGCGTCTCACAAGAGCCGCCCTGGAAGGATTTGTTGAATACGATGACAAGGAATTTCCTGAACTGAGAAGAATGGTGCATGAAACCGTAAAACTCGGAGCAGACAACCCGGATAATTATTATCAGAATGCACAGATAAGCGGTAAATATGAATACCGCATTGCCGGGAAGAGAAACACAATTCATTACCTGGGATTTTTTACTCAGAACGGCAATTATGGCACTACCGGTGGAATGGCTCCCTGTGGAGTTATAGAAGATAAGGACTTATATATCGAAAAAGATGGCAGTTTTGAGATTATCCTAAGCAAAACCAGAAAAGGAAAAAACTGGCTTAAAATTGAAGATGAAACCGGCCTGTTGGTTGTACGACAAACATTTTATGATCGTAAGAATGAACAACCTGCAGACCTTAAAATTGAAAACCTGAATGGGACGAAAATCCCGGGAGTTTTGACTCCTGAAAGAATTGACAAAGGCCTTGAAACAGCAGCTTTATTTGTTGCCGGAGCACCCATGCTGTTTGCCAAATGGGCAAATGGATTTAAAAAGCATCCGAATACACTTCCTGTATTTGATCCAAAAACATCTAATGCTGCCGGTGGAGATGCAGGCATCATCTATCACCATAGCTACTGGAAACTTGAAGATCATGAGGCTCTTGTTATTGATTTCATTCCCCCCGATTGCGATAACTGGAATTTTCAGTTAAACAATTACTGGATGGAGTCACTGGATTACAGGTATTTTCCTGTTTGTATCAATAAAAATACTGCGTTAGCAGAAAATAACGGAAAAGTCCGTATCATTATATCCAAAACAAATCCCGGATCAGGAAACTGGCTTTATACATGTGGCCATAATGAAGGAACAATGTGTTTACGATGGTACAGACTTGAGAAAGATGCCACACCTGTGGTTCCAAATTGCAATGTTGTCCCTGTTTCAGAACTTGTAAAAAAATGAGTGCTAAAAAAAAAGTCCATACAGAGAGTTTTCATAAAAAACCCGCATGGTTCAATTTGATCAATAGCACATGGAAAGTCAGCTATGGGTTTGGCACAAAGATCAAACTTGAGAAAGATCATTTAATTAAACTTTCGCGAAAACAGACAGGTTTGCATTCATTTGGCAAAGATTTTTGGGAAGAACCGCTGGAAAGGCTTATTGATTCATTAAATCATGAAGCTGATCTTCATCCTGTCGGAAGATTTATCACACAAAAAAGGCTGACAGGTCTTCTCTCATCACGATTAAGAGCCGAGATGTGGTTTAAAAAGCATCCTGAAATTCTTGAACAGGATCTTTATCCGGTAACACTTATTTGCGGACTTCAGCGAACAGGTACAACCAAATTGCACAGACTACTATCTGCAGATCCTGAAAATCGCACTCTTCTCAGTTGGGAAGCAATAAACCCGGCCCCGATGAATGATGATCCGAAAGAGATCCGACTGAGGAAGAAGGCAGCGCGTATGAGTGAAAAGGCATTACGGTTCATGGCCCCGGGATTTTTCTCCATACACCCTGTGGAACATGAAGCCCCGGAAGAAGATATTCTTCTTCTTGATGTTACCTTCTTAAGTACTACTCCCGAAGCAATTGCTTTTGTTCCTTCATACGCCTCATGGCTTGAGAACACCGATCAGTCATATGCTTATGAGTATACTGTCAAATTGCTTAAATTATTGCAATGGCAGCATCCGGCAAAAAAATGGGTGTTAAAATCTCCTCATCACATGGAGTTCCTTAATCTGGTAAAAAAATATTTCGGTACTGTACATTACATCTGGACACACAGAAGTATTTATGAAAGTCTGCCGTCATTTATGAGTATGGTGGCACATAGTCAGTCAATTTTCAGCAACAAAGTAACACTTGAAAAAGTAGCTCAACACTGGGTGCGGAAAACAGCCTATATACTTTCAAAAGGTGTTGAATTCAGGAAGACAAATCCAAACGAAAAGTTCACAGATGTATTCTATGATCAACTGATATCTGATCCAATGAAAATTCTTGGCGAAATATACAGCAACGGTGAACCAATTTCTCCTGAATTGCATAAGCAGTTTTTAAAGACAGATCAGTTAAACAGTCCGAATCGATACGGAATCCATATTTATAGTCTGAAAGATTTCAACCTGAACCCTGAAAATGTTGACAAAAAAATGTGTTCGTATTACGATTTACTTACAGAACTATATAACCACACCCATGACCGGAAAACATAAAAAAAGATATTCAACTCCTTTTATTGCAACCGCAAGTGGTATAATCGATCTGTTTCGCAAACAAAAAAATACAGTAACTCTGAAAGATGATGAACTGCTCATCGGGAAAAATATATTGATTACCGGCTCAAGTTCAGGTCTGGGATTCGAAGCAGCTGTGCAGTTAGCAGGAAGAGGTGCAAATGTATGGATGGCATGTCGAAGTGGTATCCCTGAAAAGGGAAACCTGGTAATAAAATTGTCAGGCAATAAGAATGTTCAGATGATACATGTTGATCTGGCCGATATGAATTCTATTAAAACTCTTGTAGAAGAGTTAAAAAAGTTATCGGTAACACTGGATGTAC
This sequence comes from Bacteroidales bacterium, assembly GCA_016935615.1. Classification (GTDB taxonomy): domain Bacteria; phylum Bacteroidota; class Bacteroidia; order Bacteroidales; family UBA10428; genus UBA10428. The sequence goes on along the minus strand of JAFGQO010000115.1, from coordinate 15,497 downwards.
TGATTTGCAATGCTGCCGTAGTTCCTTCCAAAAGCAGAAAAACCAAACAAGGTATTGAAGAAATGTTCATGGTAAATTACCTGGCTAAGTATTTGTTAATCAGACTGATCTTGGAAAACAAACTACTCCACATGACCAATGGAAATATCCCCAGAATAATTTTTGTATCCTCCGAAAGTCATAGAAATCCAAAAGGTTATGATTGGGACGGATTTGGAATCTACAAGAAATACTCTATGAATAAAACCGTTGAACTGTATGGATATTACAAATTGATGATGACTACTTTTGCAAATGAACTTTCCCGAAGACTTAATTCCGGGAGCAAGATTTCCTGTTCTGTTTTTGCTTTGTGTCCGGGCCCGGTTAACAGCAATATTGCAAGAGAAGCACCTGTAATTTTTAAACCTTTGCTGAAGATCATTTTCACAATTTTTTTTCGCTCACCGAGAAAAGCCGTAAAGCCTATACTCTATTTTGCATGTTCAAAAGAAGTGGAAAATTCTCCTGTTGATTACCTTTTTCTTATGAGCAGAAAAAAAATGGATGCCAAAGCCATGAATAAGGAAAACGGCACAAAACTCTGGCAAAAATCGGAAGAGTTTTTACAGCATCATGGATTCGTGTTTCATCAATAATCTTTTTTTAAGTAGGTATCCTCTTAAATCTGATGCCAAAATCAAAGAACGTGATGGCTCTCCATAACCATTCCAAAGGTCCGTAATAGAAATATCTGAACCAGTATTTGCAAAAAAGCAATTGCAGGATAAAAAATAAAATACCATACACTAAACTTATGGTAACCCCCATATGTTGATACATTCCCAAACCATATCCGTAAAAAACAAGTACTCCTATCAGGGGTTGCATAACATAATTTGTAAGACTCATCCTTCCATAGGATGCCAGTATATTGAATTTATTTCTCTCGCGGAATGCCAGGTATATCAATATAAATCCTGACATTAGCAACGAGGTGAAAAACAAATTGGCCCAGGATGTCGACAGAGAACCGATCAATCCGTTTTGAGTATCAGATAACTTAAGTTCAGGCAAAACAAATGGAATGAAATACAGAATTGCAAAGCCAATTATACTACCTGCAAATATCCTGAACACAAGTCGTTTGTTTTTATCAATATTTTCAAAGAATTTGTATCTTCCAAGCAATATGCCAACAATAAAAAGCCCCACCATCTGAAGATAGCGCCCGGTATTGTATGTAAAGGTCCATTTCGCCAAATGACCTGAAAAACTGTTAAATCTTATCACTTCCTGTAAAGAACCTTCTGCAAATGTTTGGAAAGCTCGTTCAAATATGCTCCAATCCTGTTGAAATACAAATTCCGGATTCAAATAAGATCGAACAATATTATACAAAGTCGGTATTTGAATCATTAACAAAACAGACAGCCAGATGAGAACTTTATTTGTCAGTTTATACATCAGCACCAGGGGCAAACCCAATAGAGCAAATACCGTAAGTACATCCCCCTGATACATCAAAGCATGCAAATAGCCGAAAACAAACAGGACAACAAGACGCCAGATAAATCTCATGCGAAAATCAACCCCTTTGCCAGCCTGATTATCCATTTGAATAAAAAAGCTGAAGCCAAACATAATGGAAAACATGGAATAAGCCTTCCCTCCGAAAATAAAAAACATGGCTTTGAAAATTGCAGGATCTGACCATCTCAAAAACCCACTGATTGTTTCAGGATATCTGCATAGCTCAAAGTGTTCTATGGCATGCAACATCAGGATCCCGAATAATGCAAATCCTCTGATTGCATCTACTACCTGTATACGGGGTTTACGAATTGACTGAGAGTCTGTCATGATAAAAAAAGCTATCTAACGATATGGTGTATGTCAATTTTGAAAATGATATAAATTATCACCCGGCAAGATACATCAAATTAAGGATTATCCAAGAACAAAATACGATTTACTATTTTTCATTTCATTTACTAAGAATATGGTATTCATTCGCCAGGTATGTTTCCATCCCGGAATAATCTATAAAAGATTTCGTATCGAAATAAACCAGAAGCATTCGATACAAAATGATAAGCGGATTTCCAAAAAATTTAAACGGATTAAGAAGATCGGATTCCCTTTTCACCTGTTCTTCAACGATTCCATCAAACCAGACTTGTTTTTCTGACAAACTTTCATGAACAACATTCCGAACATAATTCCATAAGGGATGTATACGGATTGAAAGAGGTGTGTGCCCGCTATGCCACCTGGTGATAAATTGTTCATAACCGATGTGCTTCTTCTTTGAAAATAACGTGAGTAAGCAAACGCCCGGGGTAGGTTCACCGTCTTTCCAATATTTATGATAAGAAACAGGCAATGCTTCTTCAACCGTAAAAGCACCACAAAAACCTTCTATGGTTCTGATTGAATTTACCGGTATTTCTTCCTTCTTATATACAGAAATCACTGCGATCTTATCTTTTCTGAAGGGGATGACAGATAGTTTTGGAGGGGCTTTATCAGTGATTGTGAATTTCAATGCTGACGGTTTTATCTCACTTTCAAGAACCTTAACTGCTTTAAAGATTCTTTTACTAAACGATTTATAATCCTCCGATCGAATCCCCCGGATAAGGTAAATTTCTTTGATCATGCTGATATTATCAATTAAATTAATATTTTGGCGCTATTTTATAAAAATAGCATGGTTAATTCAATAGATAAGACATCAAATTTGAATATTCTTGTTACGGGAGGAGCAGGATTTTTAGGTAAAGCAATTGTTCATGAACTTCTTGACTCGAAATCTCCCATAAATCCCGGAGAAATAAGAATTATAGATACCAAGGAATATCTGGGGAAAAAGGACGATCGCATACATTTTATTAAAGGCGACATCTGCAACTTCAACGATATTGATCAGGCCTGCAGGGGCATAGATCTTGTAATTCATTCGGCAGCCATTGTTGACTGGGGTACAAAGTTGCCGGAAGAAGTATACAGGGTAAATTACACAGGAACGCAAAATGTGATCGGGTCCTGTAAAAAAAACAATGTTCGTATGCTGGTATATACAAGTTCTCTCGATACGGTTATCAATGGCAAACCTCTTGTAAACATCAATGAGACCATGGCCTATCCGGCAAAACATCCCAACATGTATTGCAAAAGTAAATTCATGGCCGAAAGATTGGTTATGAAAGAAAACAATGAAAAATTAAAAACTTGTGTATTGCGTCCTTCAGATATTTACGGCGAAGAAGATCCTTACCATCTTCAGCCTCTCATCGACATGGCAAAAGGTGGTTTCTATATAAGAATTGGCAACGGCAAAGCAAAAAGTCAACATGTATATGTAAGGAATATTGCATGGGCACACATTCTGGCTGCAAAAGCCCTGGTGAATAACAATAGCAGAGTTTTGGGAAATGTATATTTTATCACTGATTCTGCGGGTTCCAATTTCTTTACATTCTTCGATAAGATTGTTGCTGCAGCAGGTTATAGAATATGGCCCAAAAATCTTTGGTTACCACGATGGCCGGCTTATATGCTGGGAGCAATATCAGAATTCATAGCAATTATTGTACGCCCTGTAAAATATTATAATCCGAAGCTGAGCCGCTTTGCTGTGTTGTATACCTGCACTGACTTCACTTTCACCTCTGAAAAGGCAAAAAAAGATTTTGGATTTTTTCCTAAATACAGTGAAGAGGAAGCTTTTAATAATACGGTGGCATATTTTAAAAAATAGAATTACTAGTTCTTGCAGATTGTTTAACAGGATTTCATCATAAGAAAAAAGGAATTTTCCAATAATATACAATGTCTTTATGGCGCATACAAAAATGTCCATTTGAAATATTTAAACAGATGCACCATTTTTAATTTATGCCTATTACCAATGGCAATGCCTGCCAGTCAGGCAGGCTGGCTATGGGTTGTACTATTTTTGCCTGTCAGGCAAAATGATCACAAGGTGAGAAGGTAATTCTGTGTTACTATCGATGAAAAACAAAGATGTATTTACTTCTGTTTAAAGGGTATCCATACCTTCATACTCCCAATGCCCCGGTTTGACCAGGCATAATAAGGTATAAGATCAATGTTTACGGACTTATCCTTACCAGTAGCTACAATCATATTCATACCACCCGGTAAATCCTGGTTTTTCTCAATACTATAATTCATGTCTGAAGCAAGATAAATCTCCTGCAGGTCATCATTATCTACCTCTTCTGCACAATATACAAAAGGTCCGTATTCTATCGCACCAAGTCCTTTATTCCCTGTTACTTTTTCATTACTGAATACCTGTTGTACCGTCATTGGCAACAGGATCTCAAGCTTATCACCGGAATCCCATTCTCTCAAAATTTCAATATATCCGTTTTTCTGTTCTGCATCCAGTTCTTTTTCATTTAATCTGACGATTACCCTGCCGGCATTTTCTTTTGAATACCTGTAAAGTGATCCGGGAGTTACCTGGTTTCTTGACCAACCCGGGATTCTTACTTTAAGAGTTAACTCTTTTGATTGCTGCGGATAAATACCAATAGTAACCTTCCCGTCTTCCGGATAGTTCGTATTCTGAACGATCTGTATATTAGTATTATTCATATTCACATTGGTCTCACTCGCGACAAACAGGTTGATATACAGAATGTTCTTCTCAGTGGCATAGATCAGCTCAGGAATGGACGGTACAAAACGTATTAAGTTTGTCGGGCAGCAGGAACAATCGAACCATGCCTTACGCGTACAGGCTCCTTGGTTAAAAGTATAGTTCCCATCTGACTCCAGTGGATTGGGATAGAAGAATTTATTGCCATCCGGGGAAATGCCTGATATCATCCCGTTGTACAGTGTTCTTTCAATAATATCATAGTATTTTGAATCACCGGTAAGCAAAAATAAACGGTGATTCCAGTAAATGCTGCCGATAGCAGCACATGTTTCACAATACGCTGTAAGGTTTGGAAGCTCATAATTATCCCCGAAAGATTCTCCTTCATGCCTCGCACCAATACCTCCCGTAAGGTACATTTTTTTGTTCACCATATTCTCCCACAATTTATTTACTGCAAAAAAATATGCTGAATCATTGTATAAAGCTGCTATATCTGTCATACCGGCATACATATACACTGCCCGCACTGCATGGCCAGTTACTTCTTCCTGTTCAGTTACAGGGATATGATCCTGGTTATAGGCTCCGTACAATTCACGAAGCTCAGGTTTCCCTCTCTGATCAAGAAAATGTTTTGCGAGCTCCAGATATTTTCTTTCGTGTGTAATTCGGTAAAGTTTTATTAATCCTGTTTCAACAATCTGATGTCCCGGTACCTCCGGATTTTTGTCCGGACCGAAGGTCTCAACCAGAAGATCGGCATTTTTTAAAGCAATATCCAGCAGGTTTCGTTTTCCTGTAGCATTGTAATGAGCAGCAGCAGCTTCAAACAAATGACCGCTGTTGTATAGCTCGTGACTTGATGCCAGGTTTTCCCATCGTCCCCCCGGGGGAGCCCATGGAGCCGGAGATTTGGCAGGATCAATCGTTTTCCAGGTAGTAAGATATCCGTCATCCTCCTGTCCGGTGGAAATAATTGAGATCAATGAATCGATATACGTTTCCAGATCTTTATCGGGGAAAGATTGCAATGAATAAGAAGCTCCCTCTATGATCTTATAAAGGTCACTATCATCAAAAGGCATTTTCCCCCTGGTCTCTCCTTTCAATTTGCCACCGGCAATTAAAAAATTATCCATCCTTCCCTCTTCTCTGCACTTTTCCAGTGCATATTGAATGGTTACATTCTGAATGGTTTTAATTTTTGGCAACCAGAAATTATCGCTAAGTTTTACATCATTTATCTTAACAGGTGCAATTGGATAGTCAGTTAAGGCCGGTTTGTTTTTCTGACAGCTAATAAGTGCTGCAAAAAGTAAAATACAGGTTGCTTTTTTCATTGGTTGTTCAATTCGGTTAGAAGTTTAACATATTTTCTGTATCCGGAAACAGGAAATATGCCGATATTTTTGTTAAAAGTAACAAATTTAAAAAAGAAGTTGTATCAATACAGTCAGTGCAAAGAAAATTGCACCAGGATTATAAACTTTAGCTCTCATATTATTCGTTAATTGCGTTAGTAAAAACTATAAATTTAATAGAATTTTCAGTTTTAGAACTTAAATCTGAAACAGAAAGATAAACGTCCATTATTCATTTTATTGGTTTAAATAATAAAGTATATATCTTGCAATAAAATAATACGTGCCCGGACTATCATTACAGATTGGTTCAACAGCTTGCCTATGAAAAAAATTTATTTTCAATCCATAACAAAAGAAAATACGAATTTCCTGAAAGGTTTGGCAATTGTCCTTATTGTTCTGCACAATTACTACAAGTGGATCAACCCCATAACCGGTCAGAATGAATTTGACTTTTCATTCGATTACATTATGAGAAGTTATATTTTTACGATGGCCAACCCCCTGGAATTAATCAATGTGTCTTTCAACTTTGTTGGACATTATGGAGTCCAGGTTTTCATTTTCATCAGTGCTTACGGGTTGACAAAATCCTTCCGGTCGAAAAAGCCATCGTATGGTAAATTTATTCTTCATCGATTCGATAAGCTTTATCCGTCATTTGTTCTTGCAGCTATGTTATTCTTAATTGTAAGAATCATTCAGGAAGGGAGTCTGTTAATTGATCCCGACATGTTAAAGAATCTTGGTATTCAGCTTTCTTTATTGGCTAACTTCATACCAGGCAAAGCTATTGCTTTAAACGGACCATGGTGGTTCTATTCAATGATCTTTCAGTTTTATTTTGTCTTTCCCTTTTTCATGTGGCTGGATAAAAAAACAGGAAATGCAGGATTGCTTATCCTGGCTGCTTTGAGCCTGTTATTTTCCATGTTGATTTTTAACCGTCTGGAGGCTGTTTCATTAAATTCATTGCAATTCTTTACAGGTCACCTCCCGGAATTTTGCCTGGGTATTTTCCTGGCAAAACGTGATAAAATAAAAATTTCCTACTGGCTGATTTTTATCGCTGTTCTTCTGTTCATTGGAGGCAATATGAACAAATGGCTTTGGCCTTTTACCTATGTCTCTTTTACATTGCTTTTATTGCTTTGCGTACAAAATATTCTAAAAATACGCAATAATACAAAGCTTTTACGGGCAATTGTTTTTATCGGATCCATATCCATGTACATCTTTGCATGTCATGGATTTCTGAGGTTAAACTTCATAATTATTGCTAACCGGCTTGATTCTCCATTAGCAGCATTGTTTGTCGGTTTGCTCTATTTCTCCTTTGTAACGGGGGTTGCCTGGTTAATGTCTGAAACAGAAACATCGATAAGATTATGGATTCGTAATGGTAACGGCAGAAAAGCTTTAACAACATCATTTTTCACAATTTTTTTGTTGATCATTGGTTGTTTTTCCATACTCTTCATTAAGAATAGTATTGAGTTAATACATGATAATCAAAAACAGGAACTGTTATATAGTTCAGTAAATCAAATTAAAAAACAAAAACAGGTAAGTGATTTCAGATATTGTGATTCACTATATTATAGTGAACCCATTAGCTACTTTATGTCGCCTGTTGAATCGTATTCCCCTTCCATTGAAATTAGTCTTGATTCAATATCAATGAAACGCCTGGATATCATTCAGGTAGAAATAATGGTCTTTACCCCGGATTCATTAGCATCAGGACACCTGGTTATTGAGCTTGTTGACAGGTCGACGAATTACAGATTATTATGGAATAGCCTTACATTTTCATCTAAGTCTGAAGAATTTGAATTAAATAAATGGTTCAAATTCCAATACAGTTATATAATTCCCAGCGGGTATAACAGATCAAATTATCTGATTAAATATTACGTATGGAATAAAAGTCAGGGCAGCTACTTTGTAGATGATCCGGGAATAAAACTAATAGGGAAACAATAATTTCAATTCCATTCTTTAGTTTATTGTTTTTTAAACAATCCGGTAGTTAAATTTCTGTATCCGATCTTGTATTTTTTCTTATTCCAGAAATACGTATTAAAATATACGGTATCTGTATGGACATCCTGTTCCGGTATAAGCGCCCGAAATTGCAAAAATGATTCCTTTGGAGCAAGACCATAATTTTTCCAGAAGATAAGGCTGTCTTTTGCATCAGACAACTGGTATACAATTGATACTCCTTCATCTTTCACTCCCTTGTATATGAGTGAAAAATCAAAATACACTGTTTTGTTTTGTATCGGAATCTTTCCGGTTATAGGATGAAACTCAGTATCAAAGAATGATCCGGACATATCACTTAAAGAATAGATATGCTGATACCCTAAATAGTTAAAATATAGACTATCAGGGATAATTTTATTATACATACAAACATAATAATTCACTTTTTGAAACAGTTCCGATTTTTCTACGAACTGTTTCAAAATACCCCTGTCAAATATTCTTCGTAAGGTCAGGTCATTTTCAACCTGGTACAATACTTTCCCCTCTGAAAAAAAGTATCCGTCAGAATATATGTCAACTATTTCCCTGTTATCGTTCATAAAAGCAATGAATTTTCTGTCCTGCCTATCCGAAACAGAAAGCTGATCACCCAGTGAAGCACTTACAGGAGGTACCTTAACCGGATAATTTGATGATAAAAATCCGAGAATGGTCTCATATATATCGAGCTGACAGACAACTTCTGAAAAAGCTCCGGATTGAACGAGCATGGGAGAATAAATAATCAGAGGAACGTGGTATTTTTTTAACGCATTCGTCCTCGGCAATTCTGTCATAGGATGGTCGCCTGTAATAATAAAAACAGTATTTGAATACTCATTACGGGTTTTGTATTTTTCAAAAAAGTCTTTAAGGGCATCATCCAGAAAAATGATGCTCATAATATAGTCCTGATAATAAGAAAAGAAATTCCGATCATCTGCACTTGCAATTTTCCTGGCTAAATCATTCGTCAACCGGGTATAATGCGCTTTGTCAGCAATTGCAAACGGAGAATGCGTGCTTCCTGTAAAATAGATATCCAGCCTGGGCTTTTGAGGCAGAGTATCCATAACCTCCAGCGACTGGTTAAATAAATCCTGATCATTATATCCCCAGAAGAATTTATCATTACCCGCAATTACCTTTTTATATTCAGAAGAAAAGCGATCCTTATCAAATATCAGGTCAATGTTATTGTATTTAAAAAACCTGTCTTTACTATGAAACCAGCTTCCCTGGCCATAGAAAAAAGAAGTATAATATCCGGTTGATTTAAGAACAGATACCAGGGTTTGATGATAGGGCAATTGATTTAAGAGTGTGAATCCTTTTATCCCATGGGGGAGTCCTCCAATGATGGAAGGAACTGCGGCAAAAGATCGTTCACCTAATGCAAAACACTTCTCCCAATAAAGTCCCTGGTCTTTTATTCCTGCCAAAAAAGGCATCAGATCCAGTCCTTTATATGTATAAAGGAAATCATCATTCAATCCTTCAACAATAAGAATGACCAGGTTTGGAGGAATAGTATCCTCCAGTTTAAAATAACTGCCTAATGGATCGGTTGGTTCGAATGTATGCAGTAAGGGATAAGCGGGATCTACAGGATCTTTGATTTCAAACAAGGACTGATACTTTTCTGAGTCTTCTGTGCTGTAATAACTAATATCGCCAAATGAATGTATTACATGCCGGAACGTACGAAAATAAAAGTATATGGATTTGTTTTTTGAAAACTTATCACCCGGCAGCAAGCGAAAAGAAAATAAAATTATCGTTACAATCAACATAAGAGCGTATACAATTAACGACCGAAAGATCAACTTTTGAGAGAATTGCCTTTTTGATATCCATTTGTATGCAAGGTAAATCCCCACCAATAAGAAGAAAATACTTCCAATAAGCAAGGAATAGCCGGTATCAGATGTAGTTATGGTAAACAATATTTCTTTCAGTGAATACTGAAAAAGAAAAATATCCAGCGGAACCAGCTGGTACTTAAAATAGTTAAGAATAATCAAATGGAATAAGCCAAGAAAGATGAATAACAGTACAAAAGCATTATCAGCGCGTTTTGGGTTTCTGCGCCAGATGATATAATATACTCCAAATGCGGGCAACAGGAAAAGATTTGTCACTATAATATCATACACTAATCCGATAACCTCATAGACCACAATCGCGCTGATCAATCTATGCTGTGTGGATATTAATATAACTTCGATCAACCGGATAATAAAAATTACGATCAGATTAAGAATGATGAATCTGTAATATCTTTGAAAAGCTTTTATAACCATGCACCTACTACTTCTTAATTTTCGGTTTAAATATAGAGAAAAACTCTTAGTTGCCGGAAATGAAATGAATTAATAAACCTGAAGTTTGTAAACTGAATAGTATAAATTATGAATTGCAATTTGCTCATGTAAAATATAAATACAATGAAAATCGGAATATTAAAAAGAATAAGAAAATTTATACAGACTGCCATTCTTGGGGGAATAGCGGCAATTTTACCCACTGCTCTTGTAATTATTGTGTTTCAATGGTTTTTTAAATTGGTATACAGGAACCTCGAACCTATGACCAGGTATTTTCCATTGAATACGGACTATCAAAAGGTAACAGTAACCATCCTGATCGCCATTGCCATTATATTCTTGTTCTTTCTCGGAGGGTTGCTGGTCCGGAGTCGAATCGGAATGTTCTTTAAACGTGTGTTGGAACAAAAATACCTGATGAAAATTCCCGGATACAAAGTGGCAAGGGAAACTGTAAGGCAATTCTTCGGAAAAAGCCAGTCTTTTTTTTCAGAGGTTGTGCTCGTGGATATATTCAATTCAGGAACTCTTATGACTGGTTTTATAACCGATAGGTGTGATCTGTATTATACTGTCTTTGTTCCTACGGGTCCAAACCCGACATCAGGTAACATTTATCATGTCAGAAATGATCAGGTAATACATACAACAACGAAAATCGAGAATGGAATGAGAACCATTATCAGCTGCGGAGCAGGTTCAAAAGAAATATTCAAAGACAGGCGTGATAAAAAAAGCAATTGAACGATTGGTAAAATTCGATGTGTTCCACGACATTATTCTTTCTCTTTTGTAATAATTACTCGCGATCTGGGAAGGCTATCGGGGTAGTTTTTCTGCAGGAATTTGATTAAATGTTCCCTGATATGAACCCTGAGATTCCATGCGGTTGATGAATCTGCAGCACTCATAAGTGCCCTGATCTCCACTGTTTTCTCCGTTGAATTTGTTACCTGTAAAACATTCACTTTGCCATCCCAGTATTGGCAATCCTGTAAAATCCTGGTAAGTTCTTTCCTCACCTCTTCAAACGGAACAGAGTAATCAGTATAGATATATACTGTTCCCAGGATATCGGCACTTGTCCTCGTCCAGTTCTGAAACGGTTTTTCAATAAAATAACTTGTTGGCAAAACCAGTCTTCTCTGATCCCATATTTTTACCACAACATAGGTAAGGTTGATCTCCTCAATTCGCCCCCACTCATTTTCTACTACTACCACATCATCCAAACGAATTGGCTGTGTAATGGCAAGTTGTATGCCTGCTAAAATCCCGCCTATCATCTTTTGTGCGGCAAATCCCAAAATAATTCCTGTTACGCCTGCAGATGCTATCAAACTGACTCCTATTCTCCGGATTTCACCAAAAGTCATTAAAGCCAGCGATATAGCAACCAGTATAATCAGAAAGACAAGGATACGTTCAATAATCCTGAACTGTGTATATACTTTCCTTGCCTTTAAATTATCTTTCCGGTCTATATCGTATTGCTTGAGGACAAAGTATTTAATAAGGTTTACCAACTTGATCAGTATCCAGGCAAAAATTGCAATAAGCAGGATGGTAAGGATTTTGTTTGCTGCATTCGAAATGATTTCAGGAACTTCGGTGAATGACAGGGGAAGCCATAACGCAAAAATTATTATGAGAAGAACTATGGGTACTTTAAGATTTTTTCTGAGTTTCGATGCAATTTCGTTGTCCGGTCTTTTCTCAAATTTCTTAACTATTTGATTACTAATCAGGTAAATAATAAACAAAATTACAAATGTTGCAATACTCCCAATACCATAGGTTAAAATTTCTCTGACAGGAAGTTGAATATCAATAAAAAGGCTGTCGCTTAATGATAGAATTAACATAAAGTAGTACTGTTTATTAATACAAAGATAGGATTTGTAATATAAACATACTGTTTTACTGGTTGTTTGGTTAAATGATTATACACTCCATCCAAACCGGCAGTATCTCATGTGTAGGACTAAATTACAATATCCGGTAAAACCGGCTTTTTCATTGATATATGATTTTTTCTGTTTTAACTGTACGACCATTCTGAATAACTACAATATAGATACCCGGTTGAACACTCATCCTGGCAAAGTTGATCTCAGTTTCTCCATAGAAATTCTCCCGGTAGATCAATCTGCCCATTATACTGTATATAATCAATTGCGATTGAGAAGTACCCTGGTCCTCGGATTTTATGATAAGGTAATCACTCGTGGGATTAGGATAAACTTTGAAATTACCGGTAATTTCTTCGTGTATTTCAAGAATAATCGTTGCAGTATCGGAGAAAGGATTGCCATAAATGCCGGGGGAGTTGGTCCAGTATTCCGGCAATGCCGGATCACCGGTCGGATCGATTTCTACTGACACCATTGTATACCCCAAACCATCGGCCAGCTCCGGCCAGGGATCACTATCGGAATATGTAAATGACAGGATCTCATTATGCATCGAGTCTTCCAGAAGCACATATTCGCCCGAGTTGGAAAAATTACCGGAGAAATTGCCGCTTGAAACCCACCCGTAGCGATGGTAAAAATATTTCGGTTTGTCAGCTACAACAAAATATTCATCCGGATTCAGAATTGTATATGCAGGAACAGTATATTGCACTGCCGAATCCAGATGGATCCCGGAAATATTCAAGGCATAAGGACCCGTATTTTTAAATTCAATAAATTCAAAATCGGATCCGGACACTATGCCATTCTCCGTAACTTCATCCAGGGGATTATAATTTAACTCGGTAACTTTCAAATATGTGTAATCTTCCGATATCACAGGTGCCAGGATCTTCATTGCCCTTATCGGACTCCAGTCTTCATGATTCTTCACCCTCGCCTTTATGGTTATCGAATGACCGGCAGTAAAAGATTCCGATGATGCTTCCACCGTTATTGCATCAGGAGACACTTCACCGCCTATTGCTCGGGGATCCCTCCCATTTGTCGTATAATACAAAGTTCCGGTACCATTTGGATTTGCTATTGCAACCTCTTCCTCACCGGCCAGAAAATAATATTCATTTATCGGAGTAGTACCGGAAATTGTAATTCCGGGAGGTGTCAGATCAGAATACAATCCCGCTTCTTTTAACTGTTGTATCACGATATCGGTTCGATACGGAAAAAATCCATCGAGCAGTGTATTTACCTCAATATCCCAGTCTGCTTTTGTTAACGGGGGATCCTCTCCCTGCTGAGCATCTCCCCACCTGGCGGATTCTGCAACAATTGCTTCCTCAACCTCCTGTATTCTTTCTGTCATGCGTTCAGCCGATCTTTCCGGCGTAAGTTCACCATTTTCTTCAAACAGGTAATAGGCCCTGTCAATAAAGTTCATTCTGTATTCAGGATTCTGTGTAAGTTTATAATGTAACCACTGCGGATTGAACTGTCCGAATGAAGGAGTGCTCATCCGGGGATTCGCATCAGGATCGCCGATGTTCACACGATCCTCATACAAACCTGCACCAACATATATGGGATCTACCATCATAGCATACTCAAAATCGACAGCAAAGAATTTAAAACCAAAGCTTTTGTCTGTCCGGTCAGTCAATGCAAAGAAATTCGCTGCCGACTGATTATTTCCCCACAGACTGACAGGTCCATCGAAATTTCCCGTATAAAACACCAGGTTCATATAATCGATAAGATTATCCGCGTCGCAGTATATTTCCGAGCCTCTGACAGGATCTCCTTCAGCATTGCGCCCCAGCATTCCGAAATAATCTGCATTGCTTTCAAATCCAATGTCTGAGAGAGTCCATAAATCATACCATGCATCCATACTTCCGTTGATCAGATCGGTAGCTTTAATTACATCATAATTATCCTTGTCTCCCCCAAAATACGATTTGGCATAATCCTCATTCACCCGTTCGTGGGTCATATAAAGACCCCAGTACATACCATTTACATACAGGTGGTAATACCTGCTTCTGATGTATGCATGATCCATATCACGCTGTGCATCGCGGGCAAATACATCCCTGAGAAATGTGTTGCGGAAAGCAATTCCTCCGTCAAGATTATAACCGCAATTTTGCTCGGTTCTTAATTCGATATGCTTAAATTCCAATGCTCCGTCCGTTTCGAAGAACGCATACTCCAGTTTTTCGGGACCATAGTTTTCCTTGAATAGAATACGCAGGGAATATTTGGGATTGAACACCTGTCTGCTCCATCCTCCTTTTATTCTTATACCGGCATTGATCTGGAATTCCTGTGTGTTATCCGGATTAATAATCGCGAAAGAACATTCCCTTTCCCAAAGTTCACCTTCCTGAAACGAATTCACATATATACCGCTGTCGGGATGAAACAGATTGTTTACATCGGTTACTATTGAAATAGCCGGCAAAGATAACAGGGAAGATTCAATCTGACCGGAATACAAGGGATCCTCAACAACATCCGGGTCCATCGAATAATCAATGTTATGATTGTTTACGCTGTGATAATCTTCAGCCGGCCAATCTCCCCCGGGAGATGCCTGTGTGCCAAGTTTGTCAGTGAATATATATGTCTTACATTGAGAAGCTCCCACGTACAGGCTTCCGTTTTTTGCAATTGCTCTTACAACAACTCCCGGAGTTAAAGCCCTGCCTGTTGTATTGTCAGGATCGATCTGAATAGTAACTGGTGATGAATCAGCAAAGCCTGTACCCGTATTTTTGGGATCACTTCCATCAAGGGTATATGCAATTTCTGTTGACGATCCGGAAGAAGTAAGTGTTAACTCAAAAGGAGCAGTATAAAATCCTGATTCCTGACTATATGTGATAAGATTGTCTTGCGCATGTGCAACAGAAACAAAATACAGCATCAGTGCAATCCATACTCGCGATTTCATAGGCGCCAAAGATAGGGATTTATAGATAAATAATTCAGCGTTTCAGTCTTGCTTTGAGTTATGACAAGTGGGAAACCTGAATTACGTAATCCCAAAAACCATAGAACCGGGATAAAAAGTGTAAGTGGAAGATAAATGCATCGGCATATTTATCCGCCGAAACGAAGTGAAGGAGGAGACTTCTCGCCCTAGCTAATACAAAAAAAGACACTCCGAAAGTGTCTCTTATTCTGCTGCTTTCAGCAGCCGTAGCTTTAGCGTAGGCTGCCTCGCCAGGGCTTA
>JAFGQO010000114.1 GCA_016935615.1 Bacteroidales bacterium | reverse complement strand
TGAGAAGATGAGAAGTCAGAAGACGGAAGTCGGAAAACCGAAGATAAGAGGATGAGAGTGTTTAGTTGTTTAACCGTTGAATCGTGTAATTGTTTAATCAAAGAATAGATGAAACTTGCGACTTGAGACCTGAGACTAGCGACTATTTATGAATTCCCTGATATTCTCAGCGATCTTTTCTACAAGAAGTTTCCGCGATTCCATGCTTGTCCAGGCAATATGCGGAGTGATATAAATCTTTTCTTTGTTTTTGACCTTCATCAAAGGATGACCGGGAGGTATGGGTTCCTCCGTCAGTACATCCACTCCTGCCCCTGCTATCCAATCATGGTCTATTGCTTCGGCAAGGGCACTTTCATTAACGATCCCGCCTCTTGCCACATTGATAAGATAAGCTGAAGATTTCATCAATTTAAGCTGAGGAATTCCCAGCAGGTTTTCGGTTTTTTCATTCAGCGGACAATGAACGGAAACCACATCGGAAGTCCTTAACAAGGCATTCAGATCGAGGTGTTCGTATGGATTATCCAGGTTTCTGCCCGAAGTGGAATGGTATACTACCTCTGAACCGAAAGCTTTTGCAATCTCCGCTACTCGTCTGCCAATGGTCCCAAGACCGATTATCCCGAATCGCTTGTTTTTTAATTCCCGGAATTCCCTTCCGAGGTGGGTGAAGATCCTGCTTGATGCATATTCTCCCGACTTCACATAGTGATCGAAATACCTGCTCTTATGCAGCAAATAAAACAACATGGCAAACACCGACTGGGCAACGGATCCGGTAGAATACCCCGCTACATTTTTTACTTCAACTCCTTTTTCTCTGGCATAATCCAGATCGACATTGTTCATGCCGGTGGCTGCTATGCATATAAGTTTCAGACCGGGACATGCATCCAGAACATGCCTGCCGATTTCAACCTTATTCGTTATCACAATATCAATTCCCTGCAACCTTTCAATGACCAGTTCAGGAGGTGTTAACTCATAAAAGGTAAATTCACCCAAGGCTGTGATATCAGGCAGGTTTTCCACATTCCCTAAAGTGGAAACATCAAGAAATGCTATTGTATATGGTCTTGATCCCATGAAACAATTAAAATTCGATCTCTACCTGGTTTTTCAACAGGTCTTCCAACGTTTCACGATGACGAATCAGGTAATCTTTCTTTTCATGTATCAACACTTCTGCAGGACGAAAGCGCGAATTGTAGTTCGAAGCCATGGCAAAACAATAGGCGCCGGCATTATAAAAAGCCAGTATATCCCCTTCCGTAACTTCGTTCAGCTTGCGGTTCCAGCCAAAGGTATCTGTTTCGCATATATACCCTACAACAGTATAAATCCTTGTGTTGGCATGGGGCTTTGACACATTTACAATATGATGGTAGGCATCATAGAACATAGGTCTGATCAGGTGATTCAGACCCGTATCAAGACCTGCAAAAACGGTTGCTGTAGTTTGTTTTACAACGTTCACACGTGCAAAGAAATAACCGCTTTCACTCACCATGAACTTACCCGGCTCAAACATCAGTGTCAGATTCTTTCCATATTCTTTGCAAAAGTCTTTGAAGCGTTTTACCAGTTTGTTGCCCAGGTCGTCAATATCAGTCTGAATATCATCAGGTTTATAGGGTACTTTAAATCCGCTTCCAAAATCAATGTACTCAAGGTCAGGGAAATTCTTTGCCACATCCATCAATATCTCTGTTCCATTCAGGAAAACATCTGCATCGAGTATATCCGATCCCGTATGCATATGCACTCCCTCAACCACCATGTCGTTTGCCTTGATCACACGCAGCAGGTGAGGCACCTGGTAGACAGAAATACCGAATTTTGAATCGATATGGCCGGTAGAGATTTTTTCATGTCCGCCACCCATGATGTGCGGATTGATACGTATACATACCGGGATCTTTTTGCTGTAAATATGTCCGAACTGCTCCAGTATGGAAAGATTATCGATGTTGATACGCACACCCAGATCAACAGCTTCTTTTATTTCGTTGATCGATACACAGTTGGGTGTGAAAATAATATCCTTTGGCTTATAACCGGCTTTCAGAGACAACTGGATCTCCTGTATGGAAACGGCATCCAGACCGGCTCCAAGTTGCCTGAAATACTTAAGAATATTGATATTGGTCAGTGCCTTGCAGGCAAAATTGATTTTCAGTTTAACTCCTTTGAATGCATTGGTGAACTTTTCATACTGAACTTTCATTCTGGCGGTTTCATAAACATACAAAGGCGATCCATATTTTTCAATAAGTGACAGTACATCCACTCCGTCCACCTGGTATTTGTTATTTACTAGTTCCATATTTAATAAGATTTTTTTCTTCCTTGAATTATACTTTACTAATCCATTTTTTTTTATTTGCCACTAAGGCACAAACCCACAAAGTATGAACACAAAGATTTATCATTTTAATAATCCTTTCTGTTTTTATTTTGGATTTCAATTTAATAATTAGATAACAAATCTTCTGATTCCATCTTTAATTTTAGCCACATTGAAATTTATCAGGAAACCTAATCTTTTACCTGTTAATTTCAAGTGACTTAGAATTTGAGCTTCCCAAACAGGATTTACAGTTTCGAGGGCTTTCAATTCGCATATAATACTATCCTCAACCAAAACATCAAGTCTTAATCCTTCATTAAAAGTTAAATTATCATATACAATTGGTATATCTACTTGTCTGAGATACTTGAGCCCTCTCTTTTCCAGTTCATGACAAAAACATATTTCGTAAACCTTTTCCAGAAGTCCCGGACCTAAATTAACATGAACTGTATAGGCTGAATCAACTATAAATCTTGCTATTTTCTCAACTGATTCATTTACAGGAGTGTAGTTATCTTTGTGATACTTTGAGTTTTTGAGACTTTGTGGCATAAATTATTTATTTATAGAAATCTCAATAAAAACCTATAAAATAATCTGGAGCATTCAAATTTGAATTCGTTTTTTAAAAAATCTATTCTGACGGTTTCCCAAGCTATCTCAATCAGTTCAACCTATAACTAGTAGGTATTTATACAAATCCGTAAAGATTTATACATTAGTCTATTTCTTTTTTTATTATCTCCTTCTGATGGGTTTCTGACCCTGTTGCTTTGCCATTTGTTCCATTCGCTGCTGAAATTTCGATTTCTTTTTCGATTTACTTTTCCTTGATTCAAGTTTCTGCAACAGTTCATCCTCATCAACAAATTGCTTAAACATGAAGTTTTGAGCAAACGTAATGATATTGGCAAGAAAATAATAATATGTCAGGCCGGCAGAAAATTTATTCAAAATAAACATGAACATGATAGGCATTACATACATCATTGATTTCATGCCGGGCATCTGTTGATTTGAAGCTGCTGTCTGATTGTTAAACTTCATTGAAAGAATCGTTGATATCGTCATCAGCAAGGTGAAAAGACTAAGATGATTACCGAAAGTATTGCTGATGAATGGAATGGTAGCATTCCATTCAAGAACGGAATCATAAGTTGACAGATCGTGTGCCCAGAGAAAACTCTGCTGACGGAGCTCTATGGAAGTCGGGAAAAAGCGGAACATAGCAAATAAGATAGGCATTTGCAAAATCATAGGAAGACAACCTCCCAGGGGACTAACTCCCACCTTTTTGTATAATGCCATGGTAGCCTGCTGCCTTTCCATAGCTTTTTCCTTCGGTATCTTTTTATTGATCTCATCGATCTGAGGCTTCAATACCTTCATCTTGGCCGTAGACATATACGATTTAAAGGTGAGAGGCAGAAGGAATATTTTAATTATGATCGTCATTATGAGAATAATGATCCCATAATTTCTGATGTATTTGTTAAGAAAATCAAACAAATTAATAATTACGATCTGGTTGATCCATTTGATTATATTTCTTCCGACTGTAACGAGATCTTGAAGTTGTTTGTCGCCATACTGACTTTTAAGCAATTTGTATTTGTTTGGCCCAAAATAAAAATGCAGGGGAATAACCTGATTCTGTCCTGCTTCAAACGGCAATCCGATAGTAGATTCAAATTTCTTGAGGTATTTGCTGCCAGCAGGCATAAGCTCACTTTTCATAACTCCATCCAAAAAAGCATCATCCGCCATGATCACAGATGAAAAAAACTGATCTTTATAGGCTATCCATTCAAGACGAGTGGCAATGTTTTCACTTTGCACAGATTTTTTTGACCGGGCATTAAAAAAGTCAACGTCATCTTCATAAGGTTTATAATACAGTGTGGTATATATCATTTCATTATCCCTGCCTTTTTCCTGTTGTGGAGAACATACCATCCAGTCGAGATCAATTACATTGGTTCGCTGTGTGGAAAGCTGAAACATATCATGGAGACTGATATTCATATCAACCTGGTATTTATCCGGTAATAGGGTATACTGATATTCTATGTACTCATTTTCCCCGGCAGAGTATCTGAAGCTGATACTCTCAGGATTTTCATAAACAACAACAGATTCTTTGGCAGACAATGATTTGAAATACAATTCGTTTGTATTTATCGGCCGGTTCTGGCTGAAGAAGTTGAGCCCAAATTTACTGGAATCGCTATGAAATAATACCAATGGCAATGAATCATGTGTCTGATAGTTCTTCAATTCCACTGAATTTATCCGGCCGCCCTGTTCAGAGAGGTATACTTTAATGAGGTTGTTTTCGAGTGTATAGGTATTATATTCTGTAGTGTCGCCTGCAACCTGAATTTCCGAAGACTGAGAAGGTGTTTCTTTATCTTCGCGGTCAATAATCACGGCATCCTGAACGGCTGAATCAGTTAAAGATTCTGCTCTTTTTTGTTCTTCAATCTGCCGTGCAATTGCAACAGAGTCTTTAATATATTGCTGTCTTTTCAGTTCTTCGGCATTGGGTTTGTTAACCACTCCCCAAATAATGAAGATTCCGGCTATTATAACCATGCCTATAATTGCATTCCTGTCCATATTCTTTACTATCTAATTTCTATTTTTTTGAAATTGTGGCTTTTACAAAATTTACAAAAAGCGGGTGAGGTTTAATCACCGTGCTGCTATACTCCGGATGAAACTGCACCCCCACAAACCATTTTTTTTCAGGTATCTCCATGATTTCCACCAGGTTTGTCTGCGGATTGATACCGGTAGCAATCATCCCTGCTTTTTCAAAATCATTCAGGTAATAGTTGTTAAATTCATACCTGTGCCTGTGTCGTTCAGATACTTTATCTTTATTATATGCTTCAAAGGTTTTCGTTCCTTTCTTTATTTTACAGGGGTATGCTCCAAGACGCATTGTTCCTCCTTTGTCAATAATTCCCTTTTGTTCTTCCATAAGATCAATAACCGGAAATGGGGTTTTTCTTTCCATCTCTGTTGAATGTGCTTTTTCAAGTCCCAGTACATTCCTGGCAAATTCGACTATAGCACATTGCAGTCCTAAACATACTCCAAAAAAGGGAACATCATTTTCTCTTGCATATCTGGCAGCAAGTATTTTCCCGTCTATTCCCCTGTCGCCAAAGCCCGGGGCAACAAGAATTCCTTTAACATCTCCGAAACATTCGGTAAGATTATCTTCAAAGATCTCCTCGGAATGAACATATTTGACCTCGACAGCACAATCGTTCACTGCACCTGCATGAATAAATGATTCGTTAATTGATTTGTAAGAATCTGCAAGTTCAACATATTTCCCAACCAGGGCAATTCTTACATGGTGTTTTGGTTTTTTTATTTTCCTGAGGAAATTTCTCCAGTGTTCAAGACCGGGAGTTCCTTTTACAGGAATATTCATTTTTTGAAGAACCGATAAGTCAAGTTTTTCTTTTTGCATTAAAATCGGCACCTCATAGATCGTCGAAACATTTATTGACTGAACAACCGATTCCAGGCTGACATTACAAAATGATGCCACTTTTTTCCTTATATCATCTGTAAGCTCATGTTCTGTTCTGAGTACAAGAATATCAGGTTGAATCCCGTTTTCGAGCAATTCTTTCACTGAATGTTGCGTAGGTTTTGTCTTTAATTCACCTGTTGCAGAAAGAAAAGGAACAAGTGTAAGATGGATATACAAAACATTGGTAGGACCCAATTCCCATTTTAACTGTCGCACAGCTTCAATATAAGGAAGAGATTCAATATCACCGACAGTTCCCCCGATTTCAGTAATCACCATATCAAGCTTTTGTTTTCTTCCGAGCATTAGAATTCGTCTCTTGATCTCATCTGTGATGTGCGGGATCACCTGTACTGTTTTGCCCAGGTAATCGCCTTTTCTTTCTTTATTTATCACGGATTGATAGATACGTCCCGTAGTAACATTATTTGCCTGCGATGTTGAAACACTTAAAAATCGTTCATAATGTCCCAGATCCAGATCAGTTTCGGCACCATCTTCTGTAACATAGCATTCACCATGCTCATAAGGATTCAACGTTCCCGGGTCAACATTGATATAAGGATCCAGTTTTTGAATGGATACTTTAAAACCTCTTGCCTGCAATAGCTTACCTAATGATGCTGAAATAATTCCTTTGCCCAGAGAAGATGTCACTCCTCCTGTTACAAAAATATATTTGGTATTTGCCAAACCTGGAAATTTTAATGTTTGCGCAAAAGTAAATAATTAATCCTAAAGCCGGAGTTTTCAAGGATAGAATTTTGCGTCGCTTCATACACAATGAAAATCCAATGACACTGAAAGATCATTCTATTTCACGATTCGTCAAACTCATCAAGAATATGGATCTTCCCTTTCAATTGTTCAATTTTGTTCCTGGCATTTTCAATCTTTTTATTCACATCGGTAATCATCGATTCCGCATTTTCGGATTCTGTGAAAAAGCCAATATTATTTTCCCAAAGGGAAATATCATTTTCCAGTTGCTTCAATTTATTAAAGCATTTTTCACGCTCCAATCGTATTCTGTTCGATGAATTTGGTTTTTCAGCCAGGTTTTCAATACGATTACGATACTTCAAAAGAGATTTTTTATTCTCATCCAGTTTCAATTGATCAAACTTCAGATTTATAGCCTGTCTGTACCTGTCCTGAATTTCATTTTTATCCTTCAATGGTACATAACCGATCTCTGACCAGCGTCGTTGAAATTCCTTCAGCGATCCCAGATTTTTTTCAACTGCACTGGTAGGTTCAAACTCCTCAATCTCTTTGATCAGGTTGTTCTTTAATTCAAGATTTTCTTCGTACCTGGAATCTATCTGAGAATAGTACTGTGATTTATTATTAAAAAACACATCACAGGCAGCCCGAAATCGTTTCCATATCTTTTCCGACTGTTTAATAGGGACAGGGCCTATTTCCTTCCATCTTCTCTGAAGAGCAATCAGATCATCCGTGGTTTTTTTCCAGTCTGTACTATCCTTCAGTGCCTCTGCCTGTATACACAATTCCATTTTCAGCTGGAGATTGTTCTGCTGCTCTTCACGATTCTGATTATAATACTGACGTTTCTTATCGAAAAATTCATCGCAGGCTTTCCTGAATCTATCATATACTTGCGTATTGTACTTTTTTGGAGCAAAGCCAATGGATTTCCAGACTTTTTGTAACTTGATCAACTTCTTCGATTTTTCTTCCCAGTCTTTATGGTTGCTTAGCTCACTGTTATTTATTTCTTCTGCCTTTTCACACAATAGCAGCTTTTCCTCATAATTCTTCTTCTGTTCCTGCTTAAGATTAACAAAATACTCCTGGTGTTTTCGGTTTATTTTTGAGGTTGTCTCTTTAAACCGTTCCCAAATCTCCGAACGTTTATCAATTGGCACCGGACCAACTTCACGCCAACGATCGTGCAATTTCTGTAATCTCCGAAAAGCTTCAACAACTGATGGTTCCAGCAACAACTCCTCTGCTGACTCACAAAGTTTTATTTTTTCTTCCAGGTTTTTTTTCAAATCCAGATCACGAAGCTCTTTGTTGATCTTAATATAATCATAGAAGGCTTCTACCTGATAATGATATGATTCCCAAAGATCCTTCAGATTTTTCTGAGGTATCGGGCCTGCTTCATGCCAGCGATTCTGCAGCTCCCTGAAATCATGAAAGGTTTTATTCAATGACTCCTGACTATTTACCAGATCCTTGATCGCGTCTATTATTTTGTATTTTTCTTGCAGATTAACAAGTTTATCTTCTTCAAGCTTCTTATTATATTCATTCCGCAACTCGCGGTATTTGTTCAGCAATTCCTTAAGCTCGGTTTCAACAGGATTTTCCTCCACCTTAAAATCTTCAATCTGACCACCTTCGTTGAGAAATTTCTTTTTTATCTCTTCAAGCTCTGCTCTTTGCTTTTTATAATAATTGGATTTTATACTTTCAATATCACTTCGGATCTCTCCTGCAGGTTTATTATTCAGAAGATCCTTCAACACTTCCACAAGATCTTCTTTTGATAACTTTGTATAGTCGATCTTTTCAGGCTCCTCAACTTTCGTGTCCTTTTCAGCCTTCTCTGCTTCACTTTCCTTTTTATCAGCCTCCGGCTTTTTTTTGGATGCTTTCGCTACTTTTGAGGAGGATGCTTTTGTTTTCTTTTCTAATTTCTTTTTATCCTGTGCAGATATATCTTCGGATATATCCTTTTTCTTATCAGACTCCTTGCTTTTTATATCAGATTTCCCGGATGCGGAAGATTTTTTTTTGTCCGATGTTATTTCTTTTGATTGTTCATCTGATTTATCCGGGGAAGACTGCATTGCCTTTTCCGGTTCTGTATTTCCTCCAAGAGGGTTTTCCTTACCCGGATTTTTCTTTTGTGTATTTTCGGCGTCGCCGAATTGTTCATTATGAACAGAGCCTTTAGGATCTAATTCCACCATAGCTTTCTACTTTGAATTCTTATGCAATAGCCTAATTCCATCTACGAAAATAGATATTAACATTAAATATGACAATGTTTTTCAAAAATAGCTTTGCAATCAGTTAATATACTATTTATTGTTAAATAGTAACGCGATATAAGAAAATATCTTATGCAGGAAATTCCTGCAGATATGCTATCCGCAATGAAATATCGGCTCCATATTCGTGCTGATATGCTATTTTTACAAAAAAAATGAATATAGACTTGTTGACCATATTGCCTGAAATTCTAAAAGGACCTTTTGAACAATCCATTGTAAAGAGGGCTATTGAAAAAGGAATTGTAAATCTGACAATACACGACATCAGAAAATATTCGATGAATAAACACAAAACTGTAGATGATTATGCTTTCGGAGGAGGAGCCGGTATGGTTATGGAAATAGGCCCGATTGACAATCTGATCTCAAAACTTAAATCGGAAAAAGAATACGACGAAATCATATATCTTACTCCCGATGGCGAAAAGTACAATCAGAAAATGGCAAATCAGCTTTCAACAAAAAATAACATTATTTTATTATGCGGTCACTATAAGGGTGTTGATCAGAGAGTGCGTGATCATTTGATTACCAAAGAATTATCTGTTGGAGATTACGTCCTTACAGGGGGAGAACTGGCGGCTGCAATTGTTGTGGATACCATTATCAGATTAATTCCCGGTGTATTATCAGATGAGACTTCAGCCCTGACCGACAGTTTCCAGGATAATTTGCTGGCTCCTCCTGTATATACCCGGCCTGCAAATTATAAGGGATGGAAAGTACCTGATGTATTGCTATCGGGAAAACATGACGAAATCGAAACCTGGAGAATGAATCAGTCGGTGAAAAGAACAAAAAAACTCAGGCCCGATCTTCTGAAAAGGTCAGGTGATAAAAAATAAGAGGCTGTACAAAAAGTTAATTTCATGCCACTAAATCACTAAGACACGAAAATCCACATAGTAATAATGTTCTGATAATCAAGATTTTGTGACCCTTAAAGACTTAGGGTCCTTGTCGCATTTTCTTAAATTTATAATTTTTTGGATAGCCTTTTACAGGTAAATATCCCGAAGTGTTCTGGAAAGAAAAACCATGATCAATCCCAAAATAATACAGGCCAATCCAATGATCGATCCGAGATTGTATCTGGCATAAAAAGGATTAATAAATATCAAAACAGCAAATAGTATTGAGAATACGCCGGTTAGAAGCATCATCCACCATCGCTCCATATAATTTATCATCCGGAATGATGTCAGGATTTGAATTATCCCTGTTACACATGCCCATAATGCCAGAAAAATGAGAAAAAAAGCTTTTGCCAGTTCCGGCTTGAAAACAAAAAATGTTCCGATCAGAATATCCAGAATTCCTTCAACGAGCCACCATGTCCATCTCGGACTGTCTTTTTTATGGAGGAATGCGCCGGTAATAATCATTACACCGGATGCCATCACAAGAATGCCAAAGCTTACAGCCAGAGAACTTTTTATAAGAGGATACTGACGAACCAATACAACAATGCCAAAGCCAATGGCCAGGACACCTTTTAATGTCATTAACCACCAGTTTTTAAAAAGTCTCATCTCCATCTGACAGGGAATTGGTTATCTGTGTCGTTAAAAATATAAAAATAAGAAAACAATTCTCATTTGTGTGAGAATTATATTTTTACCGCTTGCCCGGATCAACACACTCCGGAAATTTCTTAATGATGAATACTCAATGCATACATTACAGAAAACTTTATTTTTGATAAGAACCATGTATAGAATAAAATTCAGGTCTTTATTGAACAGATCAGGTTATAAGGGCAACCGGAACAATATTCATAATCTTCTGTTTGTGTAAATCTTTCTGACGGATCGAACAAATCCCGAATAAGTGCTTTAAGCCTCATTTCAAAATCTTCCAGGTATTCAGAGAATTCATCCACAGGCTTTGAATTCCTGTTTTCCGATTGAATAATTTTGTGATCAAAATTCTCCTTATAAATATCACGCACAAAAAACAGGGAAGGTTGTATTTTCCCGTATTGCCCTTCTTTGCTCAGAAGCCAGGAATACAAAAAGGTTTGAAACACAGCGTTGTTTCTTTTACTGGGTTTGCCATCAAACAGATCATCAATATTTCTGAATTTTGAATTTGTTTTCCCGGTTTTATAATCTATTACCCGAAAATACCCGTTTTTTTCATCCAGCCTGTCTATATCACCTCCAATGGCGATGGCATCTATAATAAACTTGTGCCTTTTCTCAAGAGAAAGGATATGGAACGGAGCAGACCTGGAATCGTATTCAAGTATTCCTCTCATGTATTTCCCGATAACATGCTTTACAAGCAGGTTCCGGCCTGTTATTTCATCCTCCCTGAGCTTCTCTTTCCTGAAAAACACTTGTGCAAAAGCACTGTGGATGGCCTTTTCAATAGGCCGGTTGTCTTTCCTGATTTTATCAATGTCGCCAGGTTGAATAAGTTTACCTTCAAATTCAGCATACACGATTTCCATAGCTTTATGAAGAATGCTTCCGAAGACATTGCTTTCAATTTCTTCTTCAACATTTTCAGGTTCCTTCATTTCTTCCATGTATTTAAAATAAAATCTTAATTTACAATTCAGGTATACATTCAATGCACTTGGTGAAAGAAAGGAATTTCCTCCGGGTCTTTTATATTCCAGAAGCTTCTCCTGTACCTCCGATGTTTTCTCAGCATAAATTTTGCGTATCGGGAAGGGCTCAATTTTATATGTATAATCCGAATGATCAAGCTCATATTTTGAGTTATACCTGAGTTGCAGTATATAACGACTCGGTTCACCTTTCTGAAGTCCTTCCGTTTTGGTATTATAAACCAGGACAACCTGTTTTGCACGATGAAGTAAGCGATAAAAATAATATCCGTAAATGGCATCCTGGTGCCTGATTGTTGGAAGGCCAAAAGCCTCCCGGAGAGAATATGGTATCATTGAGGGAGAATGAGCAGCTTTGGGGAACTTTCCTTCATTCATAGAAAGAATGATAACATTCTCAAAATCCAGTGTCCTTGTTTCGAGAATACCAAGAATTTGCAGTCCTGTTAACGGTTCCCCGGAAAAGGGTACCGATATGCCGCTCAATATTCTTCTTAGAAGATTAAGAACAGTATGGAGAAGCAACTCAATCTTTTCCTCACCCAGCAATGCATCGAACCGAATAAGTACTTTCTGAATGGCATGCAATATCTCCAACTGCCATTTTGTTTCATTATCTTCTTTTGCCGGTTGTATGATTTTTTGAATTACAATGGAAATAATTTTATGAAGATACGCACCAAAGGTTCCTGCATTTCCGCTCCAGGAGAAAATTTCATTATAGAGAACATCATTCTGTTTACTGTAAAATGCATCAAGAAAGGATATGTTTTTCTCAAGAATTAAATCTCTGAAGTTATTGTATTCAACAGAACTCTTTGTTTCATGCAAAAAAGGATGATTCAGGACGCTGAAATAATCTTTATGGTAATACAAATACCGGTCAGTATTTGAGTCTTTTCTTTTGTTTGTATGCAAATCTGCCAGTGAAGACAAGAAACTGTATACAGGAGTATCAAGTACCGGATATCCCATCGATATATTTACTTTCTCCAATTCGGGAGGCAAAGAATTCATAACCGGCAATAATAGTTTCTCATCTGCCAGGATCAGTGCTGCCTTGGTGGGACGATTCAGTTCTCCTGTCTGCAATTGCTCTAAAAAGTGATGAACCACTTTCCCCTGTGCGATATTGGAAGGCACCGATACAATTGATATTTTTGCCTTTCCCACGGTGCTGTCTGTCAAACAGGCAAAATCTTTTGGTTGCGGAAATTTCTTTAGGTATTTTCTCAGAAAAAATCCTGCTTCGTGAATTTCATTGTCAATATAGCTCCGGTCAAAATCCCAGAAAAACTCAGTATTCCCTGCCTCCCTGAAATGATCAAATAAGGTCTCCTCTGAATGATTGAGTGCATTGAAACCAACAAAAGCAATTTTTTTTTCCCTGAAGAAAACCTCACTTTGCGACTCTATGATGTCAATTGCTCTTCGGTAGATCTTGCCCTCATAGGACATGCCTTCACGGTCCAGAAGTTCATTATAACGAACATAAATTTCATACAGAACACCCCATACAGAAACGAATGTTTTCATCTCTTCCGAGAGCTTATGTTTAGTAAAAACATCCCAAAACTGCCGGATCAGTTTTTCCTGTTCCCCGGAGAGGTATTCACGATAATCTTCAAGGGATTTCAGATTGCTGAGATTTTTGAAAAGTTGCCTTGCATCAATACGGTACTTATCCAAATCATCAAAATCTGATAAAAGTGTTTCACAATAAAAGTAAAAGTCATCAAATTTTTCTTTGCTTCCGGTAACCTCACCGTAAACCTTAAACAGTCTGAATAACAATGTTAGCTGATCAGTTGCCTGCAAACCACTTATTTTTCCGATAAAATCTGATATGGTATAATACTGAGGTGCCCAAAGAGGCTTGTCAGAAAGACCGGACAAATACTGATTGAAAAACAAACGTGCTCTCCTGTTTGGAAAGATAACGATCGTCTCGCCAAGATCTCCCTGATTCGAATGAAAAAGATATTCTGCAACATCCCTTAAAAAACAGGACACATCACCATTCACAGGTGTCACGGTATGTTTTTCAGAATTGTTCATTGTTTTCCTCTATTCTGCTTGTTATTCAAATATTTCTTGCCCTGCCAAAGATCCAGTTCTTCCATTCTTGTTTCAATTCTTTTTAAAACCTGATCATATCGTAAATTCCATAACATCCCGATGTTGTTCCGGGGTTGTGTTTCCCCGGCAAGTCTTTCAATAATGATTGAAGGATTTATACAGGATATATATTCAGATATAAAGTCAATATATTCTTCAAGGCTGAACAGGTTAAATGTGTGCGGATCCTCAATGAACTCTCTTTCATATTGCGTACCCCTGACAATTTGCAGTTGATGGAACTTAACCATATGAAGCGGTAACTCAGATACTATTTTCGCTGAATCGCTCATCTGCCTGCGTGTTTCTCCTTTCAGCCCAAAAATGAAATGTGCACCCGATTTCACTCCAAACTGCCTTGTAAGTTCAAGCGCTCTTACCGACTGCTCAAACGTATGTCCCCTGTTGATCTTCTCAAGTGTTGAATTGTACACCGATTCAAGTCCGTACTCAATCACAACATAATAGTTCTCCGCCAGGGAGGCAAAATATTCTAGTTTGTATTCATCAATACAATCCGGGCGGGTTCCGACAATTAAGCCTATAATGTTATCATTTTCAAGGGCAGGTTTGTAAACCTGTTGTAAATGTTCCAGTGAACCATAGGTATTTGAAAATGCCTGGAAATAAGCAAAATATTTTACCGCAGAACGGTATCGTTTCTCATGAAATTCAATTCCTTCATGTATTTGTTGTGAAATGGATTTATCAGGAGTACAGTATGAAGGATTGAACGCATCATTATTACAATACACACAGCCTCCTGTTCCAACAGTACCATCGCGATTCGGGCAGGTAAATCCTGCATCGAGTGCAACCTTCTGTATACGCTCGCCGAATTCTCTTTTCAGGTAATTCGAAGCTGCATTAATCCTTCTGTTTGTTCCCCACGGATACATAATGGTCTTAATTTGGGTTTGAAAAGATTATACTTTTACTATTTTGTTTGAGGCAATATACCATAAGTAACCGCTTACACTATGATACCCCATGTCCTCCAGCAAATTCATATAATTATTTACCTGTTCCCTGTGTGTTTTATATTGTTCTTCAGAGCCGCTTTTGTAATCAATAACATCAACGCTGTCGGTAAACATAACCACTCTGTCAGGTCTGCGAACTTCTCCTCCGGGCAAAACGATATCTGTTTCATTTACTATTTTCCCGCTCCCGTCAAACCATTTCCGGATTGTATTATTCCTCAAGCTCTCATCCAAATGATCAATGAATTCCCTGGATTCTTGTTTCGAAATAAACCCTTTGTAAATTGCCCGGGTAACAGCACCGACGATATCATCGCTTGTAGTTATTTCAGAAAGAATATTGTGCAATATTTTTCCCTTTCTTCTCTTTTCCTCGATATCCCGATAAGTTTCTGATAAAAAATCAAATCCTGAAGGATTAAAGAACAACTTTTCAATGGCTGATTTTCCCGGAGAGGGAGAAATAAAAACTTCATGGCTGTCAGAAAATGAAGCAGGAGGTTTTGTGAGTTTTCCGATTTCAATTTTCCTGTTTTCTTCGTCACAGCATTTTTCAGAACCCACTAATTTCTTTTCCTCTGCCAGCATATAAATCAAATCCCCTGCCGAAGTAAGATTCTTGTTTCCCGTCCTGGATACTTTATAATGCGGATATACAATCAAAACCTCTTTTGCCCTTGTGAATGATACATAAATCAGGTTCAGATTGTCAATGTACGATTTCAACATTTCGCGGTAATATACTTCTGAGAAAAAAGTTTCCGCAAGAGCACTCGTATAGTTTATTGGAATTAACGGCAAATAATCGAACGCTCCCTGCTTCGGCTTTGTCCAGAGAAGAGTATTGGGTTTTTGTTCAAGATCCCAGTTACAATAAGGAACTAATACAGCCTTAAATTCCAGCCCCTTGGCTTTATGAATGGTTAAAATGCGAATGGCATTCTGCGATTCAGCTGCCGGAACAGATTTTATACTTCCCTCTTCTTCCCAATATTCCAGAAATTTTTCAATGTCGGCAGGATTTGATTGTGAATATTCATGAACCAGGTCAAGGAAAGCATGGATATAGGCAATATCTTTTGTGAAAAGATCTGCACGAAAAACAGAGATCAGCCGTTCAACCAATTCATACAAGGGCAGTACCAATAGTGAATCGATGTTTTTTACAAATTCTCCGGGCAATAAATCCACAATGTTATGTTCGTTGCTCATACCCGAAGTCATCTTAACATCATAAATACCCGTTTCCTCAGATGAATTCAGCCTGTGAATTTCAAGTCCGGTTACCAGCCTGCCCCTGTTTATGTCATCCTCCGGCTTGATCAGAAACCTTAGACCGGCAATTAATAAATTGACCGAATCTGAAGATGAAAGAAAGAGTGATTCGTCAGAAATGACATTGAGATTCAGTGCAAATTGCCTTTCTGAATTTTTTTGTATCAAAAAATCAGCAATCTGTTTGCCTTCTCTTTTCCCTCTTACAAGAACAGCTATATCACCCGGTGAGTATCCCAAGTCAAGCAAATTCTTAATATCACGTAAGAAAGTATCCAACAGCACGGTATCGTCTTCCTCCACTTCCTGTTTTGAAAAAAACTCCAGTTTCACATATCCCGGCAATACATTTTGTCCGGCGACAGACTGCTCAACACCTTTATATATCCGGGAAATCATTTTTCTCAATTCAGGATTCGAATGTAAAAATTCGATGTTCTTGTCTTCAATGTATTTTTCCAGAAGATCAATGGCCGCCGGAAAAACCGAATTTGTAAATTCCACAATAGTCCGGCAACTGCGCCAGTTATCTTTAAGATCCTGAAAGCGGATGTACTGGTCCTGAAAATCCCTGTGAATTTCTTCGGCCAGTATCTCCCAGTTGCTGTTTCTCCATCTGTAGACCGATTGCTTTACATCGCCAACCAGCAAACAATCATTTCCCTGTGCAATGCTGTTCTCTATAAGTGGTAAAAGATTTTTCCACTGCATTTGCGAAGTATCCTGAAATTCGTCAATCAGAAAATGATTGTATCGATTGCCCATCTTTTCATAAATAAAGGGAGCTACATTGTCATCAATGATTTTATTTATGAAACCCGGAGAATCGCTGATAAGAAATTTGTTGTGCTGATGCCGGTATTGAGCTATCTTATCTGATAAATCAGAT
Organism: Bacteroidales bacterium; assembly: GCA_016935615.1. Taxonomy (GTDB): domain Bacteria; phylum Bacteroidota; class Bacteroidia; order Bacteroidales; family UBA10428; genus UBA10428. The sequence continues at coordinate 1,133 of JAFGQO010000114.1, read as the reverse complement.
AAAATACCAAGTGTGTGTAAATTCCTGAGTATTGTTCTGGCAGTTTTATAATATTTGTAATGTGTATCAAAAACTTTCATAATTTCATTTAACAGAGGAAGCAGTTTTTCTCTTGCAAGCTGTATTACCAGTGCTTTGTTCGGTGAATTTTTGGCAGGCCAGTGTTCTTCTCCGTCAAGTAACCTGAGAACATACCTATTTGGAAGTTCAGGATTTCTGCTCCGGAGCTTCCTGAAATAAGCCAACACTCCTCTCCCTTTCTGAAAGAAATCAGTATCTTCAAGACCATGATCTGAAATCAATGAAGTTCCTGTATCTGCATAACCGGCAAGCAATGTTTCAGTAGAACTGATGATTTTATATAAGCTATCCCGGAAGTCACTCAATTGTTTTCGGTCTGAAACTGCCTGAAAGATCCGGCTTGACTCATAAGAAAATTCCTCTTTAAAAACTTCACTGCCAAGCTTCAGTAAATCATATCTGAAGTCCCACGTTCTGCCCTCATCTATTCTTGCTTCGGAAAAATCCATTAGCCATGTTAACAAAGAAGAATTGTCATACAAAGAATCAATCAGGGCATCAACTGCATACTGCAGGATCGGTCCGGTTTCTATTTCAATAGCGTAATTTCCGGGAATATTCAATTCACGTGTAAACGCCCTTATTATACGCTGAAAAAATGTATCGATGGTTTCAACGCTGAACCAGGAATACCCGTGAAGAATATTTTGAAGAATAACAGAAGCTTTGTTTCGTATGTGTTCTTCTCTGAATTTACTGCTCTCCATTAAATATCCGAGTTGTTTTGAGGATTTTCCTGTTGCCAGTCTATCCAGCTCTTCCAGTATACGCACTTTCATTTCGGCTGTGGCTTTGTTTGTGAAAGTGACCGCCAGAATATGCTTATAATAATCTGTAGGTTCGGCAATGAGAAGCTCAAGAAAAAATTTAATCAGTGAATTTGTTTTCCCGGAACCTGCTGAAGCCCGAATTATCCTGATAGTAGACATAAGATATTTTTGATCCATTTCAAAAATACTCAAATTAGAAACAAATAATAAGTTCCTGCAGATTGATGATTTTGAAATTTGGCTTAGGCCGGAGGCCTGATAATTCATTTTTAAATATCTTTG
>JAFGQO010000113.1 GCA_016935615.1 Bacteroidales bacterium | reverse complement strand
CTACGTTTACCTTTTTCAGCAAACAATTCAATCGCTGATTCCAAAATTCTCTCTCTGCTTGTCATATAAGATTAGTATTTGTTTATATTTATAAATTAACGGAATAGTTTAACGAAAACGTTAAACATCATAGTAAAAGTAGATAATAATATCTCTTAAAACAAGTATGGAATTGATAAGTCAAGTAAAAGGCGAATTGTTTCCCTGATGTTGTCAATAAAAATAAGAACCTGATCAATGAATTAGACTTATTGATCAAAATGTTTACTTACTTCAATTTAATAATATTAGTTTCAATCAAATATAACTAATACTCTTCATATGTATTAACCAATGAATAATTCATTATTGCATTTCATCCTATTGTTCATTTTCGTTTCATATGAATAAGATGATCAAATGATACCTGAAGTTCAGAAGACTTAAGTACATTGAAAAATAAATAGAAGCTCAGATTGGTGATAATGTAAGTATCGATTCGATTAAGTTTGTTAATCGAGCTGGTGTCGATGGAATATCTATTGACAGGCTAAGTTATAAAGGATTCGGCGAATCAAATCCATTTAATACCAATGAGATACCGGAAGGAAAAGCAGAAAATCAGAGAGTTGAATTGGTGAAAATGTATTTAAACCAGATAATAAAATGAAAAATAAATCAAAAAATTGGATTCCTATACTAGGTATGCTAACACTCTACCTTTTGCTATCAGGTTGCTCCAAAGAGGAAGAGGATGTCTTTGAACAAGGCTTTGATGGCTTGCTTGAGGTGGAATATGTCAACACATTCCCCGACTGGATCACTTCTGATGAAATGATAACTTCTATATCCAAATCAGGTGAGGTATTGATTGAAGCCGGAAGTCTTAACTATTCAGGTGAATATATTATGGATGATACCAAAATCACTCGATCCGGAAGCTGGCAACTAAAACCTTCAGGCCATATCACAACCGAAGGAGGAATTACTTATGTTGTTGTTAATCCAAATATCTCTGTGTTGAATGACATTACAACGATTTATACCAAAGATAATTCCGATAACTGGGTAAAAGTCTCGGAAGCTCCTTTTAGTGGTGATGTAGGAGGAAATGTGACTTTTGCCTTTGATGCGGCAACCGTTGACCCAAATGGATCAATTACCGGTGTTAATGATGGAACTGGTTCGATTATATGGACACTGACACTTTACCCTTCTACCGTACCTATTTGATAATTTAAAAAAATAATTATGAAAAAGTTAATAATTGTCTTGGTTACCTGCTTAACAGGTATTTCACTGTCAGCGCAGTTTACAGCTAAAATGTACTTTAACAGTATGGGACAGGAACATGTTTTCACAGTATTTTCATCCGATGCAGGCTACCGTTATGAATTCAATGAGAATGGCCAGGAAGGTGTGATCATTGTTAAGGAAGGCTCTCGCGAGATAGTTATCCTGATGCCGCAGCAAAAAATGGCCATGAAGGGCTCAGCAGATAATCCTATGAGTATGGCAAATGACCCTGTTGGCTCGTATGAGTACTTTAGGAAAGATGGAACATTAAAGGAAATAGGAACTGAAACCATTAACGGTGTGGCATGCATTAAAATGGAATTGTGGAATGAGAACAGCAATGAGTATGGCCAGGCAAATCAAAAATTATTTACTGTCTGGACCTCTGATAAGTACAATTTCCCCATGAAGCTGATCAATCATATTGACGGCTCAAATGACATGACAATGGAACTGAAGGATATCAAAGTCTGGACACCTGATGCAATGAGCTTCGAAATACCCGAAGGATACCAGGTGATGGAGCTCCCGGGAATGATGCCCTGAATATCCATGTTAACATTCATATGATTGTTTTGTCCTGAAATATATTAACACTTTTAACATATAAGTCAGGAAGAAACAACATGACAGATTGCATGATTCTTATGGAGGAAAGACGGAAGAATCAATACAATTATTCATTTAAGCTGAAGGTATAGGAAGCTATACAGTCCGGACAGGTTGTTTGCAACACTCTCTCCGGAGCATCCGGAACAATCATTCAGGGAGTACAACAACCTTATGAAATATCTGTTATAACGTGTATGGAAGAAGCATTTGGAATTAATCTTAAATATTCTGTTTACCCGAATCCCACATCCAATTTTCTCATGTCAATTGTTCAGAATCATAACATACATAATCTATCATATTGGCTTTCTGATACAGTGTAATTTCTGATTTATTTTATGTAAGTTCAAAAAAAATAATGCAGCAAAACATTTTCATTATTGATCTTGGTCACAGTACCTATGCATACATGTTGGTTTTGTGACACATTGTCTGCTACTCATCAATTTAAAGTATTCCTTCCTAGGGAAACGGGAAAACAAATAACAGGTCTGGAAAAGAAGATTTCTTTTCATAATTTGACAGTTCCCATTCCAAGATGTGATTTGTGTGCCTCTGTCCATCTTTTCAGAAACCGCTGTAATAAAGTATTGATAGCTGTTTTTCTGACGAATATGTTACTTCTGATGGCATTATTTGGTACAATTAATCCGCATTTGCAAAATTTTCTGGATCAGCATAACAGGGTAATGTTTGCAATTTTGTTTGTGCTGTTGTTCTTTTCCCCGGGAATCATATCTCTCATTATTGGAACGATTTCCAGAGGGAAAATTGAAATTAAAAAATGGGCCGAACTTACAAATATTGGTCACATCAAATCCATCAATGAATCTTCTTGAAGTGCACATCCTGAGGTAAACCCCTATGTCATGACCAAGTATTCAATCACAAATGATGGTTTGAAAGGAAATAAATTCAAAAAAAATCATTGTCTCATAATAAAATTATCCATTATGTTCTTCAAAAAAAAGAATATTAACCTAAAAGATGTCATTCAAGAAAAATTAAAGCATGCAGATGTCAGGTCGTTGATTAAATCAAAAAAAAATCTGGCTGTTGCTATCTTGCATGAGATTCCTCTTTGGGATTCATCAAATAATCTACATGATCTCGCTGCAAATTTTGTACAACAATATCAGTCACAAAACTGGATTCCTCGCAATCTTAATGTTGACAATAACACAATTATCAAGATGCGGCAACTCATTGCCGGAAAAGAAATATCATCAAATGCAGGACTTGATACAGCAACTTCTAATAAAATTCTTTCCGAGATGTTATCGATTGCCGTTCAAGGTAAAAAAATAAACAATATTTCAACCATTGCCTTCAGCGGCCGTAATACAGCCATGGGGCAAACATTCTTTGCAATACTGGCAAAATAAATGGTACAAAACCCAGAGTAAATCCCGGGATTTTATACCGGGGTATAAGACCCGAAGAATTGAACCTCTATGGAATTAGAAATATCTGAAAAATCCGGAAAATTTGTTAAAATAGAATTCATATGCCAACAGAAGAGAAGATAAAGAAATCAATAGATATGTTTCCTGAAGATCTAACTATTGATCAGGGAACGTGCTGTTTCACTTTTTTTTATTCTTCCAATTCCACCATTTCAAAAGGGCAGGATCATGCTTTTCATTTTCTGCATAATAAACTGCACACTGAAATGTATAAAGAACACATGTATCAATTCTTTTATTGTACTCAGAGCACAAATCATTGTATAGGAT
>JAFGQO010000112.1 GCA_016935615.1 Bacteroidales bacterium | reverse complement strand
CATTGAAATGCATTGAAATGCATTGAAATGGATGGAAATAATTTTAAATAAGCGTTAAATTGGACAATACTACACAGAAAGATATTCTAGAATATCCTTCTTTTTGCCTTTTATCACGAGACGCATATTTTCCCTGATAATAAATTCTTTTTTCGATGGGTCATCCGTGTCGACAGCAATCCATTTCTCCAGAGAGGGTTTTGAAAGTTTGGTGTCAATATACTTTACCGCAAGAATGCCGATATTGTCCGGTCCGCTTACATCCAATTCTGACAGTTTCTTACCCGCGTATTCTTCGGGCACGCTTATTTCGGCTATTTTAATATCGTCAGAAATATTATAAATGCTCCAGACCCCCGTCATTATTAGCTTTTCGGCAAAAACGACAGCAGTGTCATATTCGGGATTAATAGTATTGCAAACTCCGACAGCATTGAGCACCGTTTTATGTATCAGGGAGCTTTCCCGTCCGTAGATTTTCTCAACGCCAAGTTTCTTAAGCAAGGCGGTTGTTTTTACCGACGAGCCAAAATCATCGCCTATGCACACAACTACCATGTCACAATCCTTCAAAGGAAGAGTCTTTAGTGCATGGATATCGGTAATATCCATGCTGATTGTATTCTTAACCGTATCTTTAAAGAACTCCACTTTTTCCAGATCCTTATCCACACCTATAACATCATGTCCGAGAGCGGTAAGTTTTTTTGCAAGTGATGCTCCAAAGTTCCCCAGTCCTATTATTATAAAGTTCATATCAGTTAAAATTGTCAGGTTATTAAAATATTTTCCTTTGGATAGCGATATACCGAAGTTTTGCTGCTTCTGAAAATAGCAAAGAGCAGCGTCAGTATGCCCATACGGCCCATGAACATAAGCACTACGATAAGCATCTTTGCCGGATCCGACAACAGGGGGGTTATGCCTAATGACAATCCTACGGTACTAAAAGCCGACACACATTCGAACAAAATATTCAAGGCTCCTTTTTCGGGTTCCAAAATGTACAAAACAAGTGAAGCACAACCAAGAATGACGATTGAAAGAATTATAATGGCAAATGCCCTGTTTACTGAACGTTCATGTAATTCCCTATGGTGAAATTCAATATGCCTTTTTTCACGTGCTATCCTCAGTACATTCAACATAGCCAATGCAAAAGTGCTGGTCTTTATGCCGCCGCCGCTTGATACGGGAGATGCCCCTACCCACATCAGAAATATTGTAAGCACTATGGTCGCTACTGATAAGCTGCCTGTGTTCACCGTGTTAAATCCTGCAGTACGAGGCGTCACACTTCCGAAAAAAGAATGAGCTATTTTACCGTTCAGATCCAGTCCGTTCAGGACTAAATCCCTTTCAAAGACGAAAAAAAAGATTGCACCGGTGATAATCAGAAAAAGTGTTGTATAGATCACCAGTCTGGAGTTTACATTGATGACCATGGGGATGAAATCCTTTTTACGGCCGAATCTCAGTATTGAAAACAAGCCCAGTACCTTATATTTGAGATATGTGTAAATATTCATTAAAATTGGGAAGCCTATACCTCCCAGAATTATCATAAATCCTAAGATATAGAAAAGAGAATACGAATGCCGTATTCTGAAATCATAGAGTCCGTCAGAGAGAGTTGAAAATCCCGCGTTGCAGAAGGCAGAAACAGAATGAAATACAGAAAACTTTATTCTTTCGCTTACTTCAGGAAAGAAATCCCTGTCCAGGTTCAGATAAATGAGTATGGCGCCGGCAGCCTCAAAGATGAAGGTGATAAGAATTACCTTGGCAAGGGTTTTTCTTATTTCCGACATATTGTCTTCACTAAGAAAATCGCTTAATGCGAATCTTTCGGAAAATGATGAGGAGCCCCCTTTGAAGAAGAAGCCAAAGAAGCTTGTAAAAGTCATTATACCTATACCACCTGTCTGGATGAGCAGAAGTATTATTGTCTTTCCGAGTGCCGTAAATTGAGTTGCGGTATCGACAACTATCAGACCTGTAACACAGATGGCGCTTGTGGATGTAAACAGGGCATCCACCAATGAAATGGAGGAAGTTGTGGCATTTGGAAGTTTCAGGAGTGCTGTCCCAAGCATAATTATAAAAGCAAAGGAGAGCATGAAAATCTGTGCAGGGTTCAGGACAAGGGTAGCAGACCTGATGTCAAAACGGGAGAATTCGAAAATAAAAAGGATTAAAATTAAAAAGGAAAAGACATAATGCGTTTTCATCCAGATAATGCCTTCAGCGCCGTTAACGGCAAAAAGCAAAAAGAGCAGGGATCCTGTAACAACAAATATCCAAAAATCTGATCTGAAGCTTTTGAATCCTATGCAAATAATTGATCTGAGCAGATATATTATTGAAATAAAAGCAAACAGAACTTTGTAATATCTCAGTTCTGAAAAAGACAGATCAGAAATCTCACCAAAACCAATTACGATAACAGCTTTAATAAGCATTAACAGCAGCACTGCAAGCAAAATATAATCAAGTGCCGGACGTACTGTCCTGTTAACTAACCTGGATCTTCTCTTAGAACCAAAAAAAGGTCTGTTGGAATACATTTTATATCATATCAGAGAACCGGCAAAAATAATGGATTACCGGTAATATGATATAAAATTAATGTTTTATGTGTAATAATTTATGCGTAACACAGATTAGCGTCATGCTATTCAGGGTAATAGTTACAGGTATGGAAGTAAAAATGATGTATAATTTTGTTTCAGGTTGTTTCAGGTTGTTTCATATTGTTTCAGGCGGTTTCAGGCGGTTTCAGGCGGTTTCAGATGGTTTCAGATGGTTTCAGATGGTTTCAGATGGTTTCAGGAGGTGCTGGAAATGAGCATGTAAACTACATATTTCTATTCATTTCTATAAATTTCAACCCATTTCAATTTTACGGATATCAATCTATATCAATCTATATCAATCTATATCAATCTAT
>JAFGQO010000013.1 GCA_016935615.1 Bacteroidales bacterium | reverse complement strand
GCCGAATGAATATGATTTTGCACGGGGTTCATCATACCAGATTTGATATTAAACTGGAAGATACACTGGAACATCCACTACACGATAGACTTGATGCTGAGGCAGTTGTTGCGAATCCACCTTTCTCGGCAAAATGGAGTGCAAATCAATTATTTATGACAGATGACAGGTTCAGTGAATATGGAACACTTGCACCTGCATCAAAAGCAGATTTTGCTTTTATACAACACATGCTATATCATCTATCTGACAATGGTGTTATGGCAGTCGTTATGCCACATGGAGTGCTATTCAGAGGGGCAGCAGAAGGTCATATTAGGAAGTACTTGATAGAAGAGAAGAATTATCTGGACGCTGTTATTGGACTTCCACCGAATATTTTCTATGGTACTTCAATTTTGACATGTATACTTGTTTTTAAAAAGTGTCGTGAAAATCCCAACGATATCCTGTTTATAGATGCCAGCCAAAATTTTGAAAAGGCAAAAACACAGAATTATCTTCGTGATGAGGATGTTGAAAGAATTTTGGACGTTTACATTAACAGAAGCAATATTGAGAAATTTAGTCACGTTGCGAGTTTGGATGAGGTTAGGGAAAACGATTATAAATTAAATATAATTCGTTATGTCGATACATTTGAAAAGGAGAAACCAGTAGATGTCAATCTTACTTGCGCTTTGTTGGATGTTATTAAGCAAAAATCGACTGAAAATGATGAGATTCTAATAAAAATCTGTAAGGAAATTGGATTGCCTTTTCCAAATTTTAATAACATCGTTTTATTGCAGCAGTATAAAAAAGGAATCGTGCAAAAATTACTTTCTCAACAAATTCGTTTTAAGAATAAGGATGGCTATGATTTTCCAGAGTGGGAAAGAAAGAAATTAGGTGAATTAACATACAAAACTGGTAAGAAAAATAAGGATAATATTAAATATCCGATTTATTCTATCAATAATATTGATGGTTTTCTGCCTCAAAGTGAGCAATTTGATGGCATGGACAGCAATAATCGAGGATAAGATATAAGTCTTTATAAAATTATTGAAGCACACACATTTGCTTATAATCCAGCAAGAATAAATGTTGGCTCAATCGGTTATAGTGGAGACTTAGAGAATGTAATAATCAGTTCATTATATGTTTGTTTTAAAACCAAGAAAGAACTAAATGCAAATTTCCTATTGCAATTTATAAAAACAGAAGCATTTAATAAATCAGTTTTAAAAAATGTGGAAGGTGGAGTCCGTGATTATCTGTTCTATGAAAATTTCTCAAATATTTTAATTGACCTTCCTTCAATTTCGGAACAAATTCGAATTGCAGATTTCTTGTCAACGATTGATAAAAAAATCGAATATGCTCAAATGTCACTTCAAAAAATAGAACTCCTTCAAAAGTAACCTTTACAAATGTACCCAATCAATGTCACTCCAACCCGAACAAATACTTGAAGAACAACTGATTGCAAAACTTCAGGAACAGGGATATGCTCTTGTTCACATCCAAAATGAACCAGAACTAATAACCAACCTGAAGGCACAGTTGGAAAAACACAATAACATCGTTTTCTCCGACAAGGAATTTGAAAAGGTATTAAACATCCTCAGCAAGGGTTCGGTATTCGAAAAAGCAAAAACTCTTCGTGAAAAACAGCATATCATCAGGGACAACGGGGACAACTTGTACTTTGAATTTATCAATTCCGAGCAGTGGTGTCAGAATGAGTATCAAGTTACCCATCAGGTTTCGATGGAAGGAAAATACAAGAACCGCTATGATGTAACACTGCTTATCAATGGTCTTCCGTTGGTTCATATTGAACTGAAACGCAGGGGACTGGAACTCAAAGAAGCATTTAATCAAGTAAACAGGTATCAGCGTCACTCCTTCAGTAGTAGTTATGGGTTATTCCAGTACATCCAAATATTCGTCATCAGCAATGGTGTAAACACGAAATACTATGCTAATAACCGCTTCCAGTCATTTAAGCAGACATTCTACTGGACGGACAAGGAAAACAAACGGCTAACAAACATATTAAATGGTTTTGCAGCAGATTTCTTGGAAAAATGTCACATTTCCAAGATGATATGCAAATACATAGTGCTGAACGAGACATCAAAAATACTGATGGTTCTCCGCCCCTACCAGTATTATGCAGTTGAAGCACTTGTTGACAGAGTCGAACATAGTGTTAAGAATGGCTATATATGGCATACAACAGGGAGTGGGAAAACTCTGACATCCTTCAAGGCAAGCCAGATACTAACATATTTACCAAAGGTTAAAAAAGTTGTGTTTGTGGTTGACAGGAAGGATTTGGATTACCAGACAACCAAGGAATTTAACAGCTTCAGCAAAGGCAGCGTTGATGGAACAGATAACACAAGACAACTGGTTAGGCAGTTCACTGATGACACAAAACTAATTGTAACCACCATCCAGAAACTCAATACCGCAATCAGCAAAAAACATTTTCTGGAACGAATGCAGAAACTTCAGGATGAAAGAATTGTATTCATTTTCGATGAGTGCCACCGCTCACAGTTTGGAGAAACGCATCAACGGATTATTTCCTTTTTCAGGAACATACAAATGTTTGGTTTTACTGGCACACCGATTTTTGCCGAAAATGCCGTGAAAAATGAGTTAGGTAAGAAAACAACAAGAGAATTATTCGGTGAGTGTCTTCATAAATATGTGATTACCGATGCCATCCGTGATGAAAACGTTCTGAAATTCAGCGTTGAGTATGTCGGCAAATACAAGAACAGGGAAAGTGCCAATGAAATTGACATACAGGTTGAGGACATTGATGTTGATGAACTGATGGAATCACAGTCACGGCTTGAGAAAATTGTTGACTATATCATTGCCCATCATAACAGAAAAACGCATAACAGAGAGTTTACAGCGATGTTCTGCGTCAGTAGCATTCCAGCATTGATTCGCTATTACGAGTTGTTATATCGCAAGAAAATGCTCGGAAATCACGATTTGAAGATTGCCACCATATTCAGTTACATTGCCAACGAAGATGATGTTGATGCCAACGGATTCATTCCAGAGGAAATTTCAGTTGCAGCCGAACCAGAAATTGCGTATGCAACCAATCCACATACCCGTGAAAAACTCGATGAATTT
>JAFGQO010000111.1 GCA_016935615.1 Bacteroidales bacterium | reverse complement strand
GTTTGCTTCTTAACGTGTCTTCTTTGGTGCGGTTGCAGCCTCTGCCAAACAGCAGCCACAACAGGATCAGGGCACCTAACAGAAGAAGCAGCCATGACCAGTTGAACTTCGGTTTTCCGGTTTTGGCATTTGATACTCTGCTGGGTTCATCATATACCTCCTTTGGCTTGTCGACCAGGCCGAGCAGACCTGAGCCGATTAATTTAAATACAAGGATTAAAGATAACTCGTTTCCAAAATATTTAAATGAAATTTGGAATGCTAAAATTGCTACATATCAAGGATTACTTTTCATATATTGAAATACATCGTATAAAGGGACCTAAAAGAAAATGTATAAATGTGAGATAGTAGTGGGGCGATCATGAGGTTGTTGTGAGAGGGAAAATATTTAGGACTATAATCGAAATCACTCAAAGTGATCCTATTTTCCTGCTTTAATATTTATCTCCTTTGCCTCAAGTCCCTCTGATGCAGCTCTGATTTTTATGTTTCCTGCTTAGGCAGCCTGTACAATTGCCAGGCACATACCGGTTTTAATGAAAGATACTGTGATCTGAAGCTCCGGCTTTTTCCCCTTGTTTATTATTTTGTATGCAGAGAGATAACATTTACATTCTCAAACTGTTTTGTACTGTGTATTGAATTCCCGGCTAATAATTTGAAAGCTCATTCATCAACCACTTTCACGATAAAATGCAGCAATTCGTTCCCTGTCAGAAGTTTTCCGGTTTGGTTTAAATGACCTCCGTCTGAAGCATACTGGGGAATCAATCCCGGAATTTTCCTGATACCATAAAGATATCCAGTGTTGTCCGGAAAAGTCGATTCAATTTTGGCCAGATCGAATAATTCTGAAGTATTGTAGCAGGCTCTCATTAATTCATTATATCTATGCCTGTAGAGATTGTCATCCATCAGCAGAATTCTTTTTATTAATCCTTTTATGCCCTCCTGTTTGATGATCAGAGGAACTGTAATATGGAATATTTTGAGATGTGGATATTCTGTCTTGACAGAATCCATCGATGATTTATAGTAATCGAATAGTTCTTTAATGTCGGTTTGCCTGTTGATATCAGCAAAACATAGTTTCATGAAAGCCAGATCGGCAGAATCAGCCATTCCGCCATCGAGTATTCTGACAAATTCATCAATCTTGGATTTTGGAAAACGGTTTTCACCAATCAGGGCATGAGCAAATAACGGATGGTCAATCTCCGATCCGTTTTTTGTTTCAATGATTGAAAAACCCTTCGGGTCCGATTCATTTTTAAGTTCAGTTATTCCATCTAGAATGTTATTTCCAACAGATCTGTGTCCAAAGAAGATCCTTGTTTCTGCCAGTAAGTTCCAGTCTCTTTCAGAAGGTTTTTTCATACTATTCTGGTTTAATAATAATTCCGGATCATTATCCGTACAACTTGCAAGCAATAATGAATATGTCATATAAGCTATGGCTAATACAGTCTTTTTCATTTCAGTCCGGATTTGAATTTTTTTATGTTCAGCTTGTCAATGAACTAAGAGTGTCAAATATTCCTGAGAAAACAAGGAAAAGAATCTCATTAATCTGTTGAAAGGCAATCTGAACTAGGTATTGTTAGGGGATTCGTTCCATTTAATTACTCTGGCAGATTCGGCAAAGGCCGTACAATTGTCAGGAACATCTTTAATTACAGTTGCATTGGCGCCGATAATTACATTATTCCCAATGGTAATATTGCCCACCACTATAGCTCCCGGCTGTATCCTGACATTGTCTTTAATGGTTGGAAAACCATTATTATTGCCTATAGTGACCATTTGATTAATCATGCAATTTTTCCCAATCGATTTTGCACCTATTGCTGTTGAAAATCCAATCCAGATAAATAAGCCGCCTCCAATATCTTTTGTCTTAATAACAAGCGTTGATATCTGTGGGCAAAATACGTTCAGAAAATAATGAATGCTGCCGATCCTGTAATAAAACACATTTCTGAAAGCCTTGTGAAAACTCAATAAATAAATCAGAGAGACCGTAACAGGATATTTTATATCCAACACCTCTTTCCACCTTGCAATATCTTCCTTAATAACAGCCCTGTTCCTGTGAAGTAAAAAAACTACCAGATGAGGACAGCATCTGATACATTCAAAGAGAAATTTGACCATCTTAAATTTTCTGTCCATTTAAATTCAAATTTTCTGAGTTTCCAAACTTATTTTCCGGTTTCAAAACAGATCATTTAATTCTGTGATAAAGTTTATTGAATAGAACAGCGCAGGAAGCTGCTGAATTTTTAATGACCGGTTCAACTATCTGGTTTGATTAACAATTATTATAGATCCCGGGTTGACATCGGATCATCATCTATTCCTTCTTCAGGTCAGAATATCCTTGATTGTTTTGCATATATATACTAACTCTGATTTTTTTAGTTTTGGATAGATAGGTAAGGATACGGTTCCTTGCCAGATTTTTTCGGTGTTGGGAAAATCATCCGGATTCAAATTATAGGTGTTCTTGTAATAATACATTCGGTGCAAGGGTTTATAATGCACTGAGGTGCCGATTCCCCTGTCTGCCATTATTCGAATAAACTCATTTCGCGATACCCTGGCCTCAGGGGTAATTTTTATCGGAAAGAGATGCCAGGAATTGTATTCCAATGGTCCGTAACAAACAGGTAAGTCAATCCCTTTAATATTATCAAGTTTTTCAAAGTAAAACTCAGCACATTTTTGTCTTTTTAATCTGTAGAATTCAGCCAGTTCAAGCTGGGCTAAACCTATTGCAGCATTTATGTCCGGCATATTGTACTTGTATCCCGGGCCTATTATGTCATACTCCCATTTTGAATGGTTATGGGTGAATCTGTCCCAGACATCATGGTTTATTCCGTGTAATCGCATAATCTTTATTCTGTCACAAAAAGTTGGATTACTTGTTGCCACCATGCCTCCTTCACCTGAAGTTATGGTTTTATTGGCATAGAAGCTGAAACATGTTATGTCTCCAAAAGTACCAATAAACTTGTCTCCGAATTTTGTCGGGAAAGCGTGAGCTGCATCTTCAATCAGGTGAATCTTATTCCGTTTGCAAATGTCAACAATTCCATTTCCGTAGGAGTTGACCATTTCAGCTGCCTGTCCTCCGTAATGTACCAGGATAATTGCTTTTGCCCCTGGATTTGATCTTATTGCTTTCTCAAGTATTGCCGGTGAAATAAGTCCTGTTTCATATTCAACATCAACAAAGACCGGATCGGCTCCCAGATACCTTAATACTTCAGCAGAAGAAGTAAAGGTTAGAGAAGGTACCAAAACCTTGTCATCCTTTTTTATACCTATTGCTTCAACAGCCAGATGCAAGGCTGATGTGCAGGAATTAACCACGCAGGTATATTGGGCGCCTATGAATTTTGCAAATTGTTTCTCAAATTCCAATGCCTTGCTTGAAGTTGTGAGCCACCCGCTTTTAAGTACTTCCCTGAGATAATTGATTTCATTCCCGTCTAATGAGATTCTGGAATATGGTATATTCATAAATATCTAATTTCTTACGATAGCAAAAATGGTTTTGACAATTATTTTAATATCACCGGAAAATGATCTTGTCCTGATATATTCTTCATACATATCCAATTTCGCTGGCAACATGTCATACTTGTAAGTCAACTCCGGCTGACTGGAATCCGCCAGGATTCTTTCTTCATTTCTGAATTTTATTGAGGCATTGTCTGTAATTCCCGGCTCAACGGCAAGTATTCTTTTCCATCTTTCAGGATAGGCATCGACCCATTTTTTGACTTCTGGTCTGGGCCCGACTATCGCCATATCTCCTATAAGAACATTTATTAGCTGCGGCAACTCGTCAAGCTTGGTTTTTCGTAATAATTTTCCGAATCTGGTTACTCTTGTTGTAACTCCAGGTTCAAATGTTTCCTCCTGTTCGTCTTTAAGGGGTTTCATTGATCTGAATTTGTACAAAACGAACGACTTATTATTTTTCCCAACCCTTTCCTGTTTGAAAAATACAGGCCCC
>JAFGQO010000110.1 GCA_016935615.1 Bacteroidales bacterium | reverse complement strand
TAGACGTCTTATTCGGTCTTGGGCCTTATTTTTCATATGGAGTTGGAGGTAAGATTAATCTGAATATTAATTCAGCATCAGCAGACATTAATTATACTGAAGATATCCGCTGGTCCAAATACGATGGATTTCTTGCTGAGGGAGGAGAACGCATTATATATGAATACCAATATTCTCAAATGAAAAGATTTGATTATGGAGCAACTTTAAAGTTTGGAGTCAGATACAAATCTATTATTTTAAGCGCAAAATACAATTATGGATTGGCCAACCTCATGTGGGAGTATAGAAAATATCAGAAAATTAATAATCATAATTTTGATTTATCAATTTCCTACATGTTTGATTTTACCACTAACCCTGACACGCTGTAGAACCAGAAGCGGTCTTAACGGGTTGCAAAACTTTATTGTATTTAAACAAAAAATGGTTCACCGGGTACCAGAACGTATGCCGGCCGGTCTGCCAGCCTGTGGCTGGCAGGCAGGTAAGCCGCGATTTTGTTTATTGCTAATCAAACTAAAAGTATCTCGTTTTGAAACAGGCTGACGCAAAATCAACCAAAATAAATACACAAAACAAATACAAAAAGACAGGTTACCAATTATTTTGTGTTTAAAAAAAATAATCTTTTCAGATTATAGTTTTTATTACAAACAATTATATTAGCACCTTTTTCACAAAAGATACATATATCGATTAATAGACAAGAACCATAAACCATAAATTACTAATAAACCGGCAAATAGTGGCTTGACATATAAATGCACTCATCCGTTTATTATCTCTGCCAAACACCTGGTTATAAAAATTTTAATGCATGAAAATCGTTATTGTTATTGATAGCTGGAATAAAGGAAACGGAGGAGTTGTTGTTACACATACTCTGGTGAACGAATTGAAACTGAGAGGACATGAGGTTTCTCTTGTTACAACTGCCGGAGAGGAAGTTTCTAAATATACCGGAACCGTTAATGAAGTTTCGGGTTTCTATATACCGGGAATAAAGGAATCATTGAAAAGTATGGGTTTTTGTTTTGGTGTAGGAAAGAAAAAAGTATTTCGGAAGGCTTATAAGGATGCAGATCTCGTTCATGTGATTTTCCCGTTCTTTATGGCCAGAAATGCTGTAAGAGTTGCAAAAAAAATGAAGATCCCTGTTATGGGAGCCTGTCATATTCAATCTCAGAATTTGACAGGTGCAATGGGCAAAGACAGTAAAGTTATGGATTGGTTTTTTAATCATTGGTTCAACTATCAATTGTTCAACAGGGTAAAGGCGATACACTGTCCTTCAGAACTTGCAGCCGATCTGCTCAGATCAAAAGGAACCAGATCTCATTTCAGAGTTATTTCCAATGGCATCCCCAGAGAATTTTTCCCTATGGAAAATGCAAAAAGACCGGATTTTTTTGGGGATAAATTTGTGATCATAAACATTGGCCGTCACGCAATGGAAAAAAAGCAGGAGACCATCATTGATGCAGTGCTTAAATCAAAATACAAAGACGATATCAGGTTGTTGATCTGCGGAAGGGGAGAAACTTCAGCCAGGCTCATAGAAAGAGGAAAAGAACTTCCGGTTGAACCATTGGTAAGATACATCTCTGAAGAAGAGAAGCATCTTTTTTTAAACACGGCCGATCTGTACGTTCATTCTTCCGGTGTTGAACTGGAAAGTCGTTCCTGTATGGAGGCTATCGGCTGTGGATTACCTTGTCTGATAGAAAATTCTCCGACCAGCGCAGCCTCCAAATTTTCTCTGGATGAACGATTTTTATTTAAATCGGGGGATATTGAAGAAATGGCTGCAAAAATTGATTATTGGTACGAGAACAGAACTTCTCTGGTCAAAATGAAACAACCCGTTCTTCTGATGGCAGAAAAATACAGAATTGAAAAATCAATTGCTGCCATGGAGCAGCTTTTTCAAGATGTTCTGAATACCCATAACGGGAATAACCACTTACTGCCTGTAGGAGAGAAAATGAATCCTTATGCTTTGGAAAACTAACAGACCTTAAAACCAGCAAAAGGTGGAAGTAAAAATCAGACCTGAAATACCGGAAGAAAGAATTATTGGTGTAAATAATGTCAAAAAAATTGATTTCCAAAAACCCTACCGGTTTATATACGACCAATGGTGGTTTAATGCAATATCAATTCCGTGTTATCTTCTGGCCTTTTTTATTGCTCAGGTATGTTCTTTTTTTTTCCTTGGATTGAAAACCGTAGACCGCAAAAAAGTTCGCAAACTGATGCGCAAAAAAGGATGTATTGTGGTTAGCAATCATTGTCATTATTTTGATACTGTGTTTGCCAGTGCTATCATTTTCCCGAAACGTTTGCACGTTTCTGTGGTACAACGGAATTTTGAAGTTCCTGTAGCGCGGACAATACTCAGATTGCTATATGCTTTTCCTATTCCTTCATCATCATGCGGATTAAAAATGATCACCAATCCGGTTGGGAAGGTGTTGAAAAAGAAACAACATGTTATGTTTCTGCCGGAAGGAAATTTAGTGTATTTGAGTCAGACCATATACCGGTTCAAACTGGGAGCGTTTCAACAGGCCTGTTTTCATCAGGCGCCTGTAATACCAATAGTTTATGTTTTAAAAAGGCGAAAATTCTTTGGAAAAGAAATGCCGGAGCACTGGGTGAAAATGATATGTGTTTTTGGTGATCCGATAATTCCTCCTCTGATGAACAATTACAATGAAATACCTAAAGAAGTACTGGTAAAAATGTCGGAGCAGGTGGCCAACTGGATGGAGAGAACAATTGAAAGGTATCAGGAAAAATTCAACAGGGCATAATTAAAAAAATCAGATGAATTTCCCAAATCGTATTCTAAATCATCGAATACCCATTTTTATTGCAATTGTTATTCTGTTTGTTATAGCCATTCCGGGACTTTTGCGAATGGATATCAAAGTTGACATAGCAGATTATTTTCTTGAAGGAGATAATGCCATGGAACAGCAGGAACGATTTGAACAGATCTTCGGAGTGAATGAATTTATCGGAGTGCTGTTTGAAAGCGAAGATGTTTTTTCTGTTCAGTCGCTCGAAAAGATACATGAAATAGGAGAAAGAATCAAAGAAAATATTCCTTATTCCGAAAGTATATATTCTATTACCAATATCGATTCAAGAGAATTGGGCCGTAATGAATTTGTATTTGACAGTTGTGGTAAACTTATATCCGGTCAGAAGGAAAAGGAAAATACCATAGACAAGTTCTTGCATGATCCTTCTTTTATTGACAGATTTTTTTCTCAAAACAGAAAAGAAGCCATGATCATGGTTCCTTTAACGTTTAAGGACAATGAAAAACCAAACGAATTTGAATTGGGTAAGATGGCTTATCAAACGATCGGGGCTATTGAATGCGACAGCAATATGACCATCACTCCGGTCGGCGCATCTGTATTTGCACACCGAAGGAAAGAGGAGATGTTGAACGATCTTTCAATGATATTATTATTTGGTGCTTTGATAGCGCTTGTCCTTTGTATAATTATATTCAGAAGCAAACAAACAGTAATAGCAACCCTGTCTGTAACCTTGCTTGCTCCGGCAATTGTTTTCGGAACCCTGGGATGGTTACATATATCTGCTGAAAGTGCTTTTATCTCGGTTCCGATCCTGCTTACAATGGGCGTTTGCATTGGGAATGCTGTCCATATAGATCATTTTTTCCGGCTGAATTTTGGTAAAACAGGAAAAAGAAGGGAATCCATAGAATACGCGTTGAAGAAAACATGGAGACCTATCCTTTTCACGGTAATTACCACAATATCAGCCTTGCTGTCCTTCCTGTTTGTTAAAGTGCATCCCATTAAATGGGTAGGAATTGTATCTGCCGCAAGCATTTTTATTGTATATATTCTTTGTATGCTTTTTTTCCCTGTAATACTCTCTTTCGGGAAAGACAAAGAATTGGTTACAGGAAAGTCAAAAGCAAACCCCTTCTTTGAACATTTCTTCGATCTGATTTCAGGTTATACGCTTAAAAACAAAAGATTGCTGATTGGCATTTTTATAGCAATTGCCATAGGAGCATTCTATGGAAATTTAAAGGTGAGAATTGATTTTAATTCGGAAAAGATGATGGGTACAAAACTTCAGCATATGAAGGATCAGATAAAAATCAAGCATTCGGGTATTTCTTCCAATGAGTTTATGGATTTGACAATCATGGGGAAATCCGGCTGGTTTAAAGATTCTTTATATATATGCAGGCTGGAAGCACTGCAAAAAGGTATTGACTCCCTTCCTCTGGTAAAAAGAACCTCTTCGCTATTGCAAATAACAAGCAAAGTAAACAGACTGTATCATTTTGGGAATAATGCTCATTATATCACACCTAAAAAACAAAGAATTATAGACAGGCTGTTTTCTTTGGTCGAAGTTTTAAGACCGGATCTACTGAGGGACTGGACGAACGAAGATTATTCCACTGCCAGAATATTCATTGAGATGTCTGATTTTTCATCCATGACAATTCAGAAGAATATTCATAAGATCGATACCCTGGTTTTAAACTATTTTCCCCCGGAAACTGATCATTTTTTAAGTGGATCCACTTATCAGATGGCTTTAATGAATCAATACATTACCAGGGGATTAATTGTATCCATAGGATTTGCACTGGCAATTATATCTGTTCTGATGATGATATGTTTTGGAGATGTGAAACTGGGACTGGTAGCTATGCTCCCAAATGTATTTCCTGTGATTGTTTGCGGGGCAATTATAGGTTATGGCAGAATCCCCCTGGAATTCGTTACCATGACAGTTGCTCCCCTGATACTCGGACTGGCCGTGGATGATACAATTCATTTTATTTCATCCCTGAAAACTAACATTACCAATTCCAAAGACTACAGGACAGGTACGGATAATGCATATAAAGAGGTCGGCGTTGCCATCACAAAAACGACCGTAATCCTTTTGTGCACTTTTCTTGTATTTACGATCTCTGATATCAGAAGTACTGTCAATATGGGAATTCTCTCATGTGCAGGAATTTTTGCAGCTTATCTGGCAGATATTTTCGTTGTCCCTCTTTTGATATTATGGATGAAGCCTTTTAAAACCTGAGGGGATCTTAATATCTTTATTCATTCATTAACATATACCCTCTTTACCCTTGATGAAACACCGGTAAGAACCTCATAAGGAATTGTTCCTGTTTTTTTTGCAATTTCATCAATTGTATTCCCTTCTCCGAATACAATGACTTCATCGCCTTCCCGGGCATCTATTCCGGTTACATCGATCATGCACATATCCATGCAAATATCGCCTATGAACGGAACATGTTGGTTTTTTACCAATACCTGCCCGTTATTGTTCCCCAGTTTACGGTTGAGTCCGTCGGCATAACCGACAGGAATAATCCCGATCACAGAATTGCTTTTCACTTTGCCACGCCTGTTGTAGCCTATCGTGTCGTCGGGAGTAACCTGTTTGATCTGACTGATCCTGGTCTTTAAGGTACTCACCGTTTTTAATTTCTTATCGATACTCGATATGCCATGCAGACCGATCCCTAAACGCACCATGTCAAAATGAGCTTCCGGAAATCTTTCAATTCCCGCAGAATTTACTATGTGGCGTATGGGTTTGTATCCGAGACGTGCGGAGATAGTATCACAGATGCCGCTAAAAAGATGAATTTGTTGTTTTGTAAAATCATCTTCGTCGGGAGAATCAGATGCTGCAAGATGAGAGAAAATCGCCTTGACTTTAATATTCCTGAACATTTCCAGTTTTTGGATGAGTTCCGGAATTTCTTTGGGCATAAATCCCAAACGATGCATTCCCGTATCAAGTTTGATCTGCACAGGATATTCAGGCAACTGGTTATTCGCTATTGTTTTGGCCATTGCATGCAATCCGCTGAAGTTAAATATCTCGGGTTCAAGGTTGTATTCAATGATTTTATCATAGTTTTCAGCGGCAGGTGACATCACCATGATTGGCAGGGTAATACCGGCTGTCCTTAGTTCAACACCTTCATCGGTAAAAGCGACTCCAAGGCAATCTACCTTTTCGTGCTGCAACAGATTGGCAATTTCGTAACTTCCACTTCCGTATGACAATGCCTTCACCATCACCATGATCCTGGTGCCGGGTCTTAATTTGTTTCTGAAATAATTCAGGTTGGCCACAAGGTTATTAAGATTGATCTCCAGGACCGTGGTATGATTTTTTTCAGCCAACTCATTTACAATATTCTCAAAGCCAAACTCTCTTGCTCCTTTGATCAAAATAGCATAATCCTTAAACTCGATGAAGGGTAATTTTTTCATGAATTCAAAGGTATTCTCAAATTGCAGAGATCCTGCAGGCAGTTTTTCATACTTTGAGATACTGCTGCCAACAGCAACAAGCTTGTCGATATTGTAAGAGTTTATTAACCTGATCACCTCTGAATATAACTCTTCGTCAGCCTTCCCCGTTTGTTTAATATCAGACAGGATTACTGCATGTTTTTTATGCTGTTTTTGCATTGCCAGAAAATCAAGCGCAATACGCAGGGAGTTTAAATCTGAATTGTAACTGTCGTTAATGATTGTGTTGTGATGCATTCCTTTGATTTGTTCCAGTCGCATTGCAACCTGTGTAAGCGTGTTAAGGGCTTCCTGTACTGCTTGTATGTTAAAAACTCTGTGGAGAAGAAATGTTATTATATGAAGGCAGTTTTCAAGTGATGCATCATCTGTAAACGGAATGGTTAATCTGTGACGTGCTTTTTCAACGGATATCAGTACAATGGATTGTTGTTGCTTCTTTTCGGTTTTCAGAACCTGTAAATAGCAATCGGGATCTTTTCTTGACCAGGTAACGATCTGCTTTGTATTCAGTTTCTCATTGCCGGCTATGGCATTGCGTATTATCTCATGATCATAGCAGTAAAAGATCATTTTTGAATGCTCAAATAACCTTAGTTTTTCCCTGACTTTTTGCTCGTGAGTATCAAAATTTTCCTGATGTGCAGGACCAATGTTGGTAATGATTCCATAATCGGGATGAATTATTTTTTCCAGTCTTTCCATTTCTCCGGGTTTAGAGATCCCGGCTTCAACAATTGACCATTTGGCCTGATTATTCAGCAACAGTACAGACAAGGGAACGCCCACCTGCGAATTGTAACTTTTGGGGCTTCTGCTTACCACATATTCCCGGGATAAACACTGAAACAACCATTCTTTGACAACGGTTTTCCCATTGCTTCCGGTGATACCGATAACAGGCATTTTCAATGTGTTGCGATAATGAGCCGCAAGCTTCTGAAGGGATACTGTTGCATCAGATACGATAATGTAATTTGCTTTTTTCAGGTCTGAACTGATAGAGGAAGGATCTTCAATAATAAAATTCTTCAATCCTGATTTGTATAATTCTTCCAAATAGGAATGGCCGTCATGCCGTTCTCCTTTAATCGCAATAAAAATGCTTTTGTCCCTATGGATTATTTTCCTGCTGTCGATTTCAATGAACTCAACAATTTGCTTTTTTTCGCCATGCAGCTCTCCATCAGTAATTTGAGCTATTTGCGACAAAGTGAATTCAGGCATAATAATGAATTGTTGTTTAAATCCGCTACACTGGTTACAGATACTTCTAAAATAGTGAATTGTCCCAAAAATATCATGAATTTGACATAAAGGTAATATTGTCTGATGGAAAACAGTTCCATCCTGAATAAAATAATTCAGGTCCATCGATCAGGGATGGATTTGTATAAAGTGAGTATCTTTTTTTATCTCTCTCATGCAAATTTCTTAAACATTCATACGTTTGTACTATAAAACGCAGAAATGGAATTTAAAAATACAGCAGAAGCATTGTATGTTCATGCAAAAGAAATTGTCGAATTAATTGCTGGAATTGAAGCCTCTGAAGATATCCATGCAATTGAACTTGACTTATTGCTTGAAAAACTGAGAGATATTTACGATCTGGTTAGTGATATGAAAGCTGCTGTTTCTGTTCAAAAAAAGGCAGGCAAACCCGAACCGTCAAAGAAAGCTGATGAAGATGACCGGCTTTCCGAACACAAAATACTACCAGATCTCGCAGAAGATAAAAAAAAGGATGATACAATTGCTGTAAACGGAGAAAAGAAACAGGAAAAGGGAAAAAAAACAGAACAGGTAAAATCTTCTTTTGTATCGGACAGGTTTAAAGCATCAAAACCTACTTTTAACGAAGAAATGGCAGGCAAGTCGAAAGTGGAAAATTTGTCATCCCATTTAAATATAACTCCCATAAACAGCATTGCCGGAGCTATAGGATTAAATGAAAAATTCGAACTTGTTAATGAGTTGTTTGATGGCAGTAAAGATAAGTTTGAAAGTACGATAGAGGTGTTAAATCAGGCCGACAGTTTTGTGGAAGCTTACAATTATCTGAATGAAAATTTTGATTGGGATATGGACAGTGTTTATGTACAGAGAATTCTTGAATTGATTCGTCGTAAATTAATTGTCAGGCGAAATGAAAAGTAAGCTTTATGTCGTTCCTACACCCATTGGCAACCTTGAAGATATTACACTCAGAGCTATTCGTGTTTTGAAAGAAGCTGACCTGATTCTTGCTGAAGATACACGCAAGACGGGTATACTTCTTAAGCATTTTTCCATTCATACTAAAATGCAGTCATTTCATAAATTCAACGAACACCAAAAGCTTGCCTCTTTCATGAAATTGCTTGAGGAGCAAATGCAAATAGCATTGGTTTCTGATGCCGGAACACCATCTGTTTCCGACCCGGGATTTTTGCTTGTACGCGAATGTATCCTGCATGATATTGAGGTGGAATGTCTTCCCGGCGCCACTGCTTTTCTTCCTGCACTTGTTAATTCAGGATTACCCTCAGACAGGTTTGTGTTCGAGGGTTTCCTGCCGCATAAAAAAGGAAGAAACAAGCGACTTGATATATTGAGACAGGAAGAACGCACCATTGTATTGTACGAATCACCTCACAGGTTATTAAAAACGCTGAACCAGCTTTCTGAAGTTTTTTCCATGGACCACAGGGTTTGCGTATCCAGGGAACTTACAAAAATCCATGAGGAAAATGTAAGAGGTACGCTGAAAGAGGTCATTGATTATTTTTTGAAATTCAAGCCAAAGGGAGAAATAGTAATTGCAATTGATCCGGTCAGTTAATAGGATTATATATTGCTGGTTCTGAATGTTAAACGTAAAAGATTGTCGATCTGTAAAAGTATTATGATCGCAAAAATTAAGAGAATAGCAGGAGAAACGATATTTTCAGAATTGTAAAGATTTTTGCCGAGCCTATTCAGGAATTCAAAATCGATATATCTGAGGAACGTGAGATAGCATGCAGGTACCAGGGAAGCAGAAATAATAAGAAATATCCAGGAAAGTTTCAGATTTTTATTTCGCTTTTGTTTTAAGGCATGAATAAATACAACTTTTCCCATCACATTGTCTTCAAAATTTCTGCCTGGTGGTTCAAGCAAACTTTTGCCTATAAGTTTTTTGAAGTTATTTTCTATTTTGTTAGTTTCCATAGGAATTCAAGCGAATCTAATGAATAAAACTAAAAGATTTATTTACGCGGGCAGCAAAATTCTTTCTTGCCCTGTAGAGAATTACCTTGATATTGTTTCGGGAAAGCCCGGTGATTTTACTGATTTCTTCAATTGTTAATTCCTCAAGATAAAACAACCGTAAAATCAGGCTTTCGTTATTGTTTAACTTATCAAGTATGTTTCTGATCATTTCTTTTTGTTCTTCTTCGTGCATACTGGTTAAAGCATCAGGTTCCATTCCGATTTGTATGTCATTCACCGGTAGGTCTTCAAGATTTTCATATTTCAGTCTTTTTTTTCTCATCCTCCTTAGCGATTCATTAACGGCAATTTTATAAAGCCAGGTTGAAAATTTCGCCTTTCTTTTAAATCTTTCCAGGTTCTGGTATGCTTTTAAAAATGTATCCTGGGCGATCTCTTCTGCTATGAGATCAGCTTTGGTTATATCTCTGGCAATAGTAAATACCATATTCTTGTATTTATTTACAAGATACCTGTATGAATTTACGTTACCCTTTAAGATCTGCTGGATGTAAATATCATCCATTTATTGTTGGCTTTGTAAGTTTTTTGTAATGTAATGATTAAATACCAAACTTATTCCACCAAACAATAAGATCATTGTAAAATAAGAGATCACTTCATCGATAATGGTGTATTGCTTCATGAGGTAGCCAAAAAACAGACCCAGAGCAATGCCAATAAAGAACACACCTGTTTTTAATGCCTGAAAAGGTCTGGAATTCCTTTCCTTAAATTCAAATCCTTTTTCAATCATTGCCATTTTTTCCTGGTGCCTTGTTTTGAAATAAAAATAAAGAGATAAAACGACTGCCGCAAAAAATGCCACAGGAACTAATACATCCTCGAGAAGAACTGCTATTTCCATGATTTTGATTTTTAAATTTATACTATGTTTTATTCTGTTAGATACACATTGTGAGAAAAAGGTTACAATTTTTTTCTTTATAAATATGCCGGAAACCGGAGAACAAAGATTTGTCCGTTATCGAACGTTCAAAGTTCAGAATCGGTCAGTTGTGTGGTTTGAATTTTTGCCGGTTTCATTTTTAATTTATTGTATATAAATTATTTAGAAATTTTGGCATAATAGCTGATGCATGAGTCGTGAACCAAAGAACCAGAATCATGAAAACTTTTTTTAGAGTTTGGATCTTTTCCGGACTCGTTCTTGTAATTGTTGTATTTTTCATTTGCTCGAAGCTGAATGCTCAGACAATAATTCGCATTGAGTCATCGTCTGACAGCACAATAGTGATGAAAATTCAAAATACCGATATTCATGAACAGCCACAGAAACTTTTGCTGATCATTGACAGTATATTGTTTACCTATCAATTGGCAGAAGGGAATGTTTATGCATCTTTAGATTTGAAAGAGCGCAATTATTTTCAATCTGACCCTGATCAAAACATTCTTCAGGATTACAAATACAACAAAGCGGATGACAATCTGATGAATTACCTTATTGATAAAACACTTCATGAAGAGACTGAAGCGGAAGATTTGATTGAAATTGAAGAATGGATGTATAATTCGGAAGGTTGGTTAAATGAATAGATCAATATGAATTATTAGCCTGGTAAAGAAAATTTCTTTGTTTTGTTAAGCAGAGTTACTTATGAGAAATTTTTTTCAGGACAGGGCCCATACACTCCGGCGTTATCTATTTCCAATTCTCCGTATGATTCATTTTTCTCCAAAGGTTATCTCCCCCAAAGAAAGCTTTTTCAAGAATAATCACTAGTCAGGACAAATTACCTCTTGGTTTTCAATCAGCTAATTTATATCTTTAAATAGGTTACACTATTATCCGGCCAATGAAAAGACTGTGGAATAAGATATCCTATCTGGGGATTTATCAAAAAGATACCGGACTTGAACAAAGGACAATGATCCTGAGCAATCAACTCAATCTGATTATGTTGATTACCATGATCTGTTTGCTGATCTTGGTATCCATTATGTGCAGTCTGGAAAATGAGGCATATGGGATCGGGTCATTAAGGGTGTTGCTCTTGCTGATAGTCAATTTAGTGAACCTTACATTATCTTATTTTAAATATCCTAGATTCGGAAGAATTTCCCTGATATTTTTACCACCGATAATTTTTCTTATTTTCCCTACGTTGATCGGTTTTGTTGAGGAGGAAAGTTTTACATACTATCCTTTTATTCTGATTGCTTTTTCAGTACTGCCACAATTGCTTCTTGTTCCGGACAGTGAAAAACTACTGTGCAGAATTTCGTTGGTCTACTATGGATTACTTTTGTTATTTATTGAGAGAATTCTTCTTCTGTTTGCCTCCGAAGACATTGAAATTGTCAATATTATTCGGGGATTTTTCGTATACTTCAAAGCCTCACAGATTTGCATCTTTGTTTTTCTTCAATTTGCCGTTTTCTATTTAAGAAGATTGAATATACAATTTGAAAGGGATCTGAATGAGAAGAACAGGACACTTGACCGGCAGAATGAAGAATTAAAAGATACACTTAACAAGTTGAAAATAACCCAGTCACAATTAATTCAACTTGAAAAAATGTCTGCTGTTGGTACCCTGACCTCAGGCGTGGCACATGAAATTAACAATCCGCTGAATTTTATTTCGGGAGGATTGGATTTAATAAATGAAAGCAATGTCGGGGAAGAGCTTAGTAAAAACAAAAAAACTGCAGATGATTTTAATACGGCCGTTCAAATTATCAGGGAAGGTGTTATTCGTGCGACAAAAATTGTTGATACACTTATGAGTTTTTCATACAAAAACTCTTCTGAACTCACCTTGACAGATATACATCAGATTATTGAAAATACACTTTTATTTTGCAATGCCAATATACCTGCTGATATTTCAATTAGAAAAGATTACAGGCTGAAGTATAAAGTTCCGGTATATCAGGATAAGATGCACCAGATAATATTGATTATAATTGAAAATGCGATTGCAGCGATTCAAAGTAAAAACAGATCGGATGGGGAAATCCTGAAATTTTCAACAGATTCCATCGATGATAGCAACCGGAAAAAAGCCATGATCAGAATTGAGAATTCCGGTCCAAAAATACCGGATCATATTATTGATAAGATATTTGATCCTTTCTTTACCACAAAAGATCCGGGTGAGGGGACAGGCCTGGGCTTATCAATAGCCTATTCTTTTATAAAGGAACACAATGGTACAATTGAGGCAGAAAATATCAAGGAAGGTGTGAGGTTTACTATTGTATTGCCTGTCTGATCACTTTTTATTGAAAGAAATCCGATATGGTTTTATGAGTTTAGTTTTCCTCCTGTTTTTCCTCATCATTGTTCAGGGCTTTATGTAAAAGGCTATTTGGTAGACTTTTTTTCACTTTAACACCTAAGGCTTTCAGTTTTTCAACTCTGCCTATTAGATTTCCACGGCCCTCACTGATTTTTTTCATTGTCTCTTTATAGTGTTGAGAAGCATCATCCATTTTTTTACCAAGTTTCAGCAGGTTTTCACTCAGGCGGACGAAATCATCGTATAATGAACCACCCTGACGTGCTATTTCCAATACATTTCTATTTTGGTATTCCTGTTTCCAGAGGCTTTCGATCATTTTTAAAACTGCAATTAAATTTGTAGGACTAATAAGCAGGATCCTCCTCTCATAAGCATACGTCCACAATTGAGGTTCGTTCTTTATGGCCAGCAAATAGGCAGGCTCAACCGGCATAAAAAGAATAATAAAATCGAGTGTTTTTATTTCATCAATGTCCTGATAATTTTTTGAAGCCAGGTCGTTGATATGATTTTTTACTGAAATGAGATGTGCTTTCAGAGCATCTTCTTTTTCTTTCTCATCGGATGCTGACATGTATTTATCGTATGCTGTCAGTGTAACTTTTGAGTCAATAACAATGCTTCGTTCTCCGGGATAGTGTACGATAACATCAGATTGTGATCTTTTGTTTCCATCGAGATTGAAAGAATCCTGAACAGTATATTCCTGCCCTTTTCTTAAACCTGATCTTTCCAGTATATTTTCAAGAATAACTTCACCCCAATTGCCCTGAGTTTTAGAGTCACCTTTTAAGGCTTTGGTAAGGGAGCTTGCTTCTTTACTTATTTGCTGATTCAGTTCTGCCAGTCTCTTTACCTCTTCTTTCAATGAAAAGCGCTGCTGAGCTTCTTTATCATAAGTTTCTTCAACCTTTTTTTCAAATTCTTTGATCCTGTCATGAAGAGGTTTTAAGATTACATCCAGGTTTGTTTTATTTTGTTCCGTAAATTTTTTCGATTTCTCTTCAAGGATCTCATTTGCGAGGTTTTTAAATTCTGCGTTAAATTTTTCTCTGATCTCGGACAGTTCCTGTTTTTGTTCCTGCAATCTTAAAACCAGGTTCTTTATTTCAGTTTCTTTAGCACTGTTTTGTGAGTTTAGCTGAAGAAGAAGGTTTTCTTTTTCCGTTAATCTGGTTTTAAGTTCTTCCACTTGTTGCAATAGAAATTTGTTTTTTTCTGAAAGCAATTGCTGGCCTGAAGAACTTTTGAATCGATAATAAATCCAGAAAACAAGTGAAGCAACAATCAATCCGGTTCCGAAAAATACAAATTCCATAGTAAAAATAAATTCAGGAATTAAAAGTAGGATTATTTTTTCAATGGATCATATTCATGAAAAAAAAAGACCCGCCAAGAGGCGGGTCTAAAACAATATTCTGCAAAAAATTATTCCGGAGATATAGCTTCCACCGGACATACATCAGCACAAGCCCCACAGTCGATACAAGCGTCCGGATCAATTTTATAAATATCACCCTCATGGATTGCTTCGGAAGGACATTCATCAATACATGTGCCACATGCAGTACAATCATCGCTAATTACGTAAGCCATAACATTTAATTTTAAATAAACTAATAGTGAGCAAAAGTATATTCAAATGTGAATATTTGGAAAAAAAATTATTAAGAAACAGCTATTTGAACGGATTATAAATTGGAATGTTGCAAATTATGGGACCCAAGGGTCTTTGGGAAAATGGTTATTTTTCAAAGATCATTTTGATGCCTGCAAGCAACAAGAGCATACCAAATATCCTTTTTAATTCTTTTTCGGGTAAATTTACAGCAAAGAGGCCACCCAGATAACTGCCAATAATAAAAGTAACAATGAGTATTGCAGCAAATTTATAATTTACAAAGCCTTTTTTATGATAACTGATCAGTGCAAGAATACTCACCGGAGGTAATAAGACAGCCAGACTTGTTCCCTGGGCTTCATGCTGTGTCATCCCGAATAAGAATACCAGAACAGGAACAATCAGGATTCCTCCGCCAACTCCCATTCCGCCTGCAATTACGCCGGCCAGAATTCCGGTAAGACATAGTAGAATGAAGTTTTGAATTTCCATGGTTCTGTATTAAAAATCAAGACTCAATGAAAGGTAGAACACATAAGGTAAAACCTGCATATTCTCTATGCCCCATGCCCAGTCTAACCGGATGAAATAACCAAACAACTGAGACCTGATTCCAAAACCATAACCGGCAACTATTGGTTCTCTCTGGGCATCAATTTCTATTTCAACAGGTGGTTGCTGAATAATATCGTTATCATAAGCATTCTCCCCTGACCATGGATGCTTTCCTGACCAGGCTGTTCCAATATCAAAGAATCCTACGACCTGAAAGTTTTGAAGGAAAGCGTTGCTTAAGGGATGATTGACCAGGTAGCGGATTACAGGCCATCGAATTTCAGAATTGATCAATGCAAAGCTGTTTCCGTTCCTGATGTTTTGGGAGAATCCTCTCATGTTTGTTGCAACAGCCTGGTATGCGTAATTCTGGGTTTCATCAATACGGATCTCACTCAATGGAATAAAGGTTGGCGTTTTATAAGGAGTTACATTTGTCCAGTTATCAACACCTCCCAGGTAATATATCAGGCGTGCGCTGCCAAAAGAAGTGCTCGAGGCAAAACGGTTGGCCCATATTAAATTACGATGAATTACAGTGTAATGTCTGATGTCGATTCCAATAACAAAAAGATTGTCGTATTTGTCTTCCAATTGCTGGTAATACTCGCCAAATAATTTAAATCTTGTGCCTCCGTATAAATTTAATCCGAGTGACCGCGTATTGTCAAATATGTATTCCCCTTTCAATCGTCCCCACAATTTGTATGAATTTTGTTTTTCTAAAGATTGCAATGGATTGTTAAAATCAATAAGATAAACAACCTTGTCTGTTCTTAAACCGGCAGTAGCAACAAATGAGGTGACTTGCGAAAAGGGGTAACGTGTGATCATTGACAATTCATTCGAAATGGTTTTAACGAGCATGTTGTAATTATCTCCTGAATAATGCTTAAAAGACTGTCGATGGAATACATATTGTTTATCCAGTCTTTTTTTCAGGTTTTCGAAACTTAATAGATATTCGCTGCTCTGAAAATCAAGAGGAAGTCGTATGCCGCCTGTGATTTTATAGTCTTCAAAAAGATCATGTGTTCCGATTTTCAGAAGAAGATTTATTCCCGGATTAAAATACACAGCACCGCCGGTAAATGCCTGATAAGATTCGCTTAAAAAACTAAAGTCAATCTGGCTTACTACATAATTCTGATAGAAAGCCTTTTGATAAATCCTTGCTTTTTTTTCTTCTTCTTCGATGGATTCGACAATTTTTATATTCAGCTTTTCATCTTTCAGTGTGCTATTAAAAATATTAATCCTTTCTATTTCAAATATATAGTTGTTAATATCGATCTCTGATGAGGTAAATTCAATAGTGTCTTCTTCAAATAATAAAATGTCATTTTTGATCGAATCAATAGGGAATTCTACAATGACTATATTTTGCAGACTGTCTTTTATGGCCATTTTTTTTGTTCGATCTTTCCTGTAACTTGTTGATTCAAGTTCTTTAAGCAATATTGCACCTGAATCAAAATTTCTGTTATACATATAATATCTTCCGTCCTTAAAAATAATTTCTGCGGCTGTTTCTGTTTTCCGGTTGTAGTCGTGTTCAATTATATTACGCGGGTAATCGGTAACCGGATGGGTCAAGGCAAAGTATTTGTAGTGAATGGTTGTATCAACATAACTTATTGTGCTATCAAATTTTGAAAAATATTTGTTTATGATACCGTTTTTATCACTTAATGATAAAAACTTATTTCGACCAATTTCAAGAGGTTGGGTTTTATTGACATACAAATCATCAGCAAGACGCATTAGCTGATCTTCTTTGGAAGCGTAATCGTAAATAAAGAGATCTTTTGTTAATGCCATTCGTGTATCATTTTCTGCTATGCTTAAAGAGTCAGATATTCTGTCAGAGCTAAAGATAATTTCTTTTGTATTGTTTATGAATCGGGGATGCAGATCAGCAGCAATATCATTGGTTACCTGGTAATTTGTTCCGGCAGCCATATTGTGGACATAAATATCAGTTTGTCCTTCTTTAATTGCAGACAAAACGATAAGACTGCCATCCTGTGAAAAGGAGAAATCCAGGACTTTTTCGAAATAAAGTAAGTTGCGTGATTGTAATTTTCGTTCTCCGAAAGTGAAATAATACAATTTCAGACCTCCTTTCTCTTCAACAATAAAAGTCAGAATTCTTCCTGACGGATGCCAGGCAAGAACAGGATAAGAGTAATCCGTTATCTGTTCAAGTTTATGTTCTCTTTTAAGTATCTTCTTTCGTTTTCCGGTTTCAAGATTGTGTATCCATATTTTGTATTGTCCCATCTGGTTGGTGACATATGCAATGTATTTTCCGTTTGGATTGATCTTTATTTGTTGATAAACCCTTTTTTTATGGGGTTTCTTTTTTAACAGTCCCTGTTGAGGTATAACTTCCAGGTTAGCATAATCTGCATACATTTCTTTGTAATAAGTTTGCCAGTCGCGGGAAAGATCTTTCAGGGAAGCACCAATGACATACAGAAAACCAATGTTGGCATTCTTATTGATCTTTGTAAGATACAATATGCTGGGAATTACTGATTCTCCATATACTTCTGCTATGTATCGCCAAAACGAATGGCCTGCATATTTTGCATCTTCACCAACCAACCTGCTGAACTTTTTGTATTTTTTGCTTAGAATGCCGTCTTTCACCCTGTTCTCTGTTTCAAAGTCCCATTCCTTTGCGATGTATGCTATTAAGCCATCAATATACCAGTCGGGCAGATTGATAAGAGTAGAACTGGCAACATTTGATCTGAAATTCAGTCCGTAAATCATTTCATTAATCAATACCTCGGCAATAGATGCGGAAATTTGCTGTTCCAGTTTTTTATAATCGCCTTCGAAATAAAGAAATACTTTATTTCGGTCCACCTTTGTGACACCGCCAATATTGTTGTCCACTTTTCCTGTAACAAGTCCGATATTACTTTGTCTGAAATCTGAAAGTTTATTGTAAATAACAAAAATGATGCGTTTGTCCAGATTATAATCGAATAAATTCTCGATGCGTGTAAGCTCATTTTCTGCATACTTCGCTGTATATTCAGCTAATGGCTTACCATATTCACTATAATACGTATCAAATCGCTCAAATCTTAAATAGGTCCAGTAAAAATCGTTATACTGAACCCTGTTCTTCCCAAATGTCATCTGATGTCCATTATAAAACTGGGCGTCCAGTTGAAAAAATGAGAACAACGAGATGCAAATGAAGACAATATGAAAAACCGATCTGTGAGTCATTTAAAATCTCGAAACCTTTATAGAAGCTATAAAAATAACTTAATTCAAATTATAATTTCATACGAAAGAAGGTAAAAGTTTTTATTTGATCTAGTTATCATAGTATAGTTAAATAACAATTCTTTCAAAGAGTAATATTGTATAAAAAAATATAACTTTATTATAAGCACATCGGTATAAAGTACAAATGCCAATTCATGAAGAATATTTTATTCATTGCCATATTAGTATCAACACTGAAGCTGAGCGGACAGGGAAAAGAAGGGGCCGTGCTTTTTTTGGAAAGCAATTCGTATGATTTTGGCAGGGTAAGAGAAGACAATGGGATGATATCCCATACATTTACATTTTCAAATACAGGCAATTTACCGCTGGTATTAAACAATGTCAGAAGCACTTGCGGATGCACAACTCCAAGATGGTCCAGAGAACCAATACCTCCGGGAGAACATGGCTATCTTACTGTCGAATTTGATCCGAAAAACCGTTTCGGATCCTTTCATAAAACCATTCAATTGCAAAGCACGGCAATAAACAACAACATGTTTGTAACTCTTACAGGCAATGTATTACCTCCACTTAAAGAAGAAAAAATGATGTACACTATTGGAGAACTGAGTGTAAAATCCAAACATATTAATTTCGGATATATTTTTAAAGGGAAGACCGGTATTCAAACCCTTACGATTGCAAATCAGACGGATAGTACTATGCATATTGATTTTCAAAATGTGCCTTCACACATGATAGTATATTTATATCCTTCCATACTTAAACCCGGCGAATATGGACAAATAGAAATACACTACAATTCAAACTTAATTGATGACTGGGATGTTGTAATTGACAGGTTATCGTTATCGATCAACGGAGCGGAAGTTAAAAAAGACAAATTTGCCGTTACTGCCAACATTCGTGAGGATTTTAGTGATCTGACCAGTGAACAACTTAAAAATGCCCCGATAGCCTGTTTTGATAATAAAGGATATACTTTCGACACCATAACAATCGATAGACCGGTGAAATGTTTTTTTAAACTGAAAAACAACGGGAAATCAGATCTGATTATAAGGGCTTTAAAACCATCCTGCGGATGCACTATAGCAAAGCAAAAAAGAAAAATTCTGCCCCCCGGGACATCCACAAAAATCAAATCTGTTTTTGATCCAAAAGGCAGGTCCGGCAGTTTTAAAAATGCCATAACCGTAATTACAAATGACCCGGTATCATACAAACAATACCTTATAGCCGAGGGGTATATAAAACGCTGACACTATTCTTTTTTTGATAAGTCTGCCATGAATTTCATTGCCGGGCGTAATTTTGTTTTTACTTTTATTCAGGAAATTATTCTATGAGCGGGTACTGCCCGATCTGAAAATCAATCATAAAAGGGGATGAAAAAAACAGGAATGGCATATAACTTCAGTAATCCTTCTCAATTGATTTCTTATGAACAGGAAAAAGCGAAATAAATCTGCACTGTCTGTATCGAAAGGCGTGAAAAAACTTCCTTCAGTGAATCCTCATCTGCAAAAGATCAGGCGCCGTGAAGTTACTGTTGATGAGTTTGTTGAAGGAATTGTTACAGGTGACAGAACTTTGTTGAGCAGGGCAATTACACTCATTGAGAGCAATCTTCCCGATCATTTTGAGCAGTCACAGGAAATCATAAATAAATGTCTTCCCGGTGCCGGAAATTCAATCAGAATTGGCATTACCGGAGTTCCGGGAGTAGGGAAAAGTTCGTTTATTGAAGTTTTTGGTTTGTATCTGATCAAACTTGGACATAAAATTGCAGTGCTGGCTATTGATCCGAGCAGTGAGCGTTCAAAAGGCAGTATCCTTGGTGATAAAACGAGGATGGAATCATTGGCATCTCAGGCAAATGTATTTATCCGGCCTTCACCTTCTGCAGGATCACTGGGAGGTGTGGCAAGAAAAACAAGGGAGACCATATTGCTATGTGAAGCTGCAGGATACAATGTTATCCTGGTTGAAACTGTTGGAGTAGGGCAGTCAGAAGTTGCTGTGAATTCAATGGTCGATTTTTTCCTTTTGCTCATGCTGGCCGGGGCAGGAGATGAATTGCAGGGGATGAAAAGAGGTATAATGGAAATGGCTGATATGATTGCCATTACTAAGGCAGACGGATCGAATACAAACAATGCTCTGAGGGCTGCTGATGAATATCGTTCGGCATTGCATTTGTTCCGGACTCCGGAATCTGGCTGGACACCTTCGGTTTTAACCTGTTCCTCTGTTCAAAATTCGGGAATAGCAGAGATATGGAATGGAATAGAAGAGTATAAAAATTTTGCAGAAAGCAACAATTTCTTCGCAAATAAGCGACGGAAGCAGGCATTGTACTGGATGACAGAAACCATTAATGAGAGTCTGAGGACACATTTTTACGGGAATAAAACTGTTCGGGAGAAACTGAAAAAATTAAAAGAGAAAGTATTAAAAGATCGGGTCAGTTCTTTTTCTGCTGCTCAGGAAATTATGAATGAATATTTCAACTTAAAAAAGGAATAGTTTTTGTTACATTGGTAACATCGGTATTTTCTGAGCATATCTTATTTCTTTAGGATAATTTCTTATTGTTAATATCAGTTGCAGCAACTCATTGAAATGATTTGCCAATAGTTAAAAGATGCCAGTGGTTTTGAACATTCCCGGAATTTTTTGGTTTATTCCATAATTCTTCCCGGTTTTCAGGCAGAGATCTTTTCCCGGCATTATTCATAAATTTTATGGATTTTTCGGGTTAAATTTGATTTTCATTGTAACTGGTATACAAACTTTACTATAAAAAGAAATTCTGATGAAATACGATGTAATAATAATTGGCAGTGGTCCGGGAGGCTATGTCGCAGCAATTCGTGCTTCGCAACTGGGTTTAAAAGTTGGTGTGGTTGAAAAAGGTGAGCTTGGCGGAGTATGTTTGAATTGGGGTTGTATTCCAACAAAATCTCTTCTTAAAAGTGCGCAGGTATTTGAATATACCAAACATGCTGCTGATTATGGAGTAAAGGTCAGCGGTGATATCAAACCTGATTTTGCTAAGATGGTGGAGAGGAGCAGATCGGTTGCAGAAACTATGAGCAAAGGGATCCGGTTTTTGTTTAAGAAAAATAAGATCGATCATATTCAGGGATTTGGCAAACTGGCAAATCGTACAACAGTTGAAGTGAATACCGTTGATGGTAAAAAAGAAAAGCACGATGCCGACCATATTATTCTGGCTACTGGTTCCAGATCAAAAGAACTGCCAAATATGAAACAGGATGGCAAAAAAATTATCGGATACAGAGAAGCAATGACTTTAAAAAAACAACCCGGATCTATGGTAGTTGTAGGTTCAGGAGCCATTGGAAGTGAATTCGCTAACTTCTACAATTCAATAGGAACCAAAACAACTCTTGTTGAGTTTTTACCGAACATTGTTCCGTTGGAAGATGAAGAAGTATCCGGTCAACTTGAGAGATCTTTTAAAAAAGCCGGAATGAAAGTGATGACAGGATCAACTGTTGAAGCAGTTGATACCAAAGGAAACAAATGCAAAGTGAAGATCAAAACTTCAAAAGGCATGGAAGAAGTTGAGGCAGATATTGTTCTTTCGGCAGTAGGCGTAATTCCAAATCTTGAAAATATAGGGATTGAAGAGCTAAAAATAGAAACAGAGAATGGGAAAATCCGTGTCGACGAATATTTCAGAACTTCTGTTGACGGAATATATGCTATTGGTGATATTATTAACGGTCCTGCATTGGCTCATGTTGCTTCAGCCGAAGGCATTGTATGTGTTGAGAAAATAGCCGGACAAAATCCTTTGCCTGTTGACTATAAAAATATTCCGGCTTGTACTTATACAAGCCCTGAAGTTGCTTCGGTAGGCTATACAGAGAAAGGAGCGACAAAAGCCGGGTATGCTATTAAAATCGGAAAATTTCCATATTCAGCATCCGGCAAAGCAAATGCATCAGGAGAACGGGATGGTTTTGTGAAATTAATATTTGATGAGAAATACGGTGAGTTACTGGGTGCGCATATGATAGGAGCTAATGTAACTGAAATGATCGCCGAAATGGTGGTTGCACATAATCTTGAAACTACAGGGCAGGAAATCATGAAATCGATTCATCCTCATCCGACTATGTCAGAAGCAATAATGGAAGCTGCTGCAGCTGCCTATAATGAAGTAATTCATCTTTGATGAAATAAGTATAGATTACAATCACACCCGTTATCTTCCGAAGTGTATTTAAAGGACGGATTTAGTAAGAAAACTGGTATTTTTTCCGAAGTTCTTTCTGATATT
The DNA here is from genome assembly GCA_016935615.1 of Bacteroidales bacterium. GTDB lineage: Bacteria > Bacteroidota > Bacteroidia > Bacteroidales > UBA10428 > UBA10428. The sequence goes on along the minus strand of JAFGQO010000110.1, from coordinate 301 downwards.
CTGCAATTTGATCTTCCAGATTTTTATTTTCATTTAAAAGATGCAATGTGTTATGCCCTTCTGATTCGAGTTCACGGATAAATCTCCTGTTAATTATTATTTTTTTCTGGCACTCATAAATGCTTGAAATCAGGCTTTTTATATTGTATTTAACTTCCAGCATCTTTTCTTTTTTATTGTTTGACATAACTTCAAATCCTGTGTCAAATTTACTAAATGAAGCAGTTGAGTTCAATTTAAAATATATGATGTTCATTATCTTTTACTGATGATTTAGATCATATAAATTAAATTTTTTCTC
>JAFGQO010000109.1 GCA_016935615.1 Bacteroidales bacterium | reverse complement strand
TCAAAAAGAGGAAAGTAATATTCAGACAGGCCCAACATAACTTCTACGGTATTTCTTCTTTTTTTGGTATATGCATTGATGTAATTCCTTACAATCCCGTTGTAGGAAAGATTAATAATTGTCGGGATTTCTGCAAGTCTTGCAATGTATATTGAATCAGGGAAATCCGGGATAAGACTATCCGGAGGTATAGCTAAAATAGAATCAATATCAGAAGACTGTTTAACATACCACAGGTTAAGCATACTGTCAAGATTTACCTCAAAATTTGATTCTATTGAATCATTCAGTTCCAGGTACTGATCCAGCGAATCGGCATAGTATAAATTTATGGTATCATGTAAAATTGTATTGGCAGATAAAGTATTGATCGCAAGTAACAATAAAGTTGGAATCGGTATTGATCTCTTCATAGTTGTCCTTTTAAAAATTCATACTGAGTTTAAAGCCATAGGAAAGATGATCGTACGCAGGATAATACGGGTTTGGTTCAATTGCAGGCTCAATTCTCAACGACAGATCATCGCTGATATCGAACATATAAAAATGAGCATCGACCATAGCATCAACCACATTGGCAACATACAAAAGGCCCATAAATATAACACTGTATCCCCTTCTTTTGCTCCAGGTATCCCTTGCTGTACCATAGGCGTTTATATACCACTGATCAGCCTCATCTCCTTTGGCCAGTTCAGTTTCGTATAGATTTTTATATTTATTGTATTTCCTATTGGCAAAATCAAAGTAGGAATATAGTGCACCCCCGGCAACATAAATGATCGGAATTTTCCAGTATTTTCTGTTATAAGCCTGGCCGAGACCGGGAAGCACCGCTGATAAAATGGTAGCGCGTGGCGGAGAGTGCTCTCTGATCTTCTTTGCCCGGGAATGGATCTCTTCTTTCAATAGCAAAATTGTGTCATTTGCAATCAGCAGGGTATCGTTCAGACCAATTATTGAATCCCCATGTATGATAGTCGAATCAGTTAAGCCCGGAGTTGAATCGTTCAGGACATAAGATCCCGTGTCAATGCTCTCTTTTCTTTTTTTTCTGATGATATCATGGAGGAACCCGGTGGTATCCTGAATTGTTATGGTGTCTTTCCTGAGGATATCATCTTGGGCTGAAAGTGAGTATGGGGAAAAAAACAAAGCACCCCACAGGATGCTTGTTATAACTATTGATGGTCTTATACTAGTCAAAATTATCAAGCATTTCAAGTATTAAGCTTGTCAAAAATAGCAATAATTCTTTCCAGATCATCATCTGAATCAAAAGGAATAACGATTTTCCCGACACCTTTATTGTTGCGTTTAAATTCAACTTTCGAACTGAAAAACTTTTGAAGATGGTCTTTTAATTTTTCATAATCTCTCGGAATAATCTTTGGCGTGCCGGAAACCGTTTCTTTTTCTTGGCCGAGTTTTCTGACCAGTTCTTCGACTTTTCTGACAGATAACTCCTGGTTGATGATCTTTTTATAGATCTTCAACTGGATTTTCGGATCATCAATATTTACAAGTGAACGGGCATGGCCCATTGAAATGGTATGATCTTTAATACCCAATTGTATTTCAGCAGGAAGTTTTAATAATCGCAAATAGTTTGCTACAGTGGCTCTTTTTTTGCCGACACGCTGACTAAGGGATTCCTGTGTTAGATCGCATTCATCAATAAGTCTCTGGTAACTGATCGCAATTTCAATGGCGTCAAGATCTTCACGCTGAATATTCTCAACAAGTGCCATCTCCAGCAAATTCTTATCTTCTGCTTCTCTCATGTATGCCGGGATCCTGGACAATCCTGCCAGTTTTGTTGCCCGTAATCTTCGTTCTCCAGTAATTAACTGATACCGTCCGTTTACGGATTTACGAACTGTTATGGGTTGGATAATGCCTATTTCCTTAATGGAAGATGCCAGTTCTTCAAGTGATTCCTGATCAAAAATCGTTCTTGGCTGATATGGATTTGAATCAATAGTATCAAGAGAAATTTCGGCAATGCCACTTAGTCTTCTTTGGTAGGAAGAAATTTCAGATGGTTCATCCCCACTATCAATAAGTGCACCTAATCCTCTGCCTAAAGCATTTTTTTTTGCCATTTTCTAATTGGTCATTCATTTTTTAATCAGCATCTTTCTCTTCATCTTTACTTACCAGTTCTCTGGCAAGATTCAGATAGTTAATAGATCCTTTGGATTCTGCATCATACAGTACAACAGGTTTACCAAAGCTTGGGGCTTCACTTAATTTAATGTTTCTTTGTATTATTGTCTCAAACACCATTTGCTGGAAATGTTTACGAACTTCATCAACAACCTGGTTTGATAGTCTTAATCTTGAATCATACATGGTAAGAATAAAACCTTCGATTTCGAGCTCCGGATTCAGCCTTCCCTGAATTATTTTTATCGTGTTCAGAAGTTTTCCCAGGCCTTCAAGCGCAAAATATTCACATTGTACGGGTATCATAACAGAATCTGCGGCAGTTAAAGCATTCACTGTAATTAATCCCAGGGAAGGAGAACAATCTATCAGCACATAGTCGTATTTGTCTCTTACCGGGGAAATGACCTTTTTTAACATATGCTCTCTCTGTTCCATGTTCAGCATTTCAATTTCGGCACCCACAAGATCAATATGAGAAGGTATTATATCCATACCCTCAATTTCAGATTTTAAGAGAACTTCTTCCGTATCTACCTCATCAATCAGACATTCGTAAATGCTCTTATCAATGCTTCTTACATCAAGACCAATTCCTGAAGTTGCATTGGCTTGAGGATCAGCATCAACAATAAGGACCTTCTTTTCCAAAACAGCAAGACTGGCAGCCAGGTTAATGGCTGTAGTCGTTTTGCCAACACCTCCTTTTTGATTTGCAAGAGCAATTACTTTTCCCATTGAGTCTTAATTTGATTTCTATATTCCTGTTGCAAGTATAAAATAATTATTCCGAAATAGGGTTCAAAAATAGCATTTAATAACCCGAACAAATTTTTGCTCTTTTCACTTTTGTGAACATTTTATTTGCACGTTATTAACAAGTTATTAACAATGCAATTCATACTCAGGATATTAGGTAATTAAAATGCAGATGAATTGTATTTGAGTAGTAAAAATTAAGGAATAATTTTGATCTCATAAAGAACCGGCCATAACTTTCCTGTTATAAAATAACTGTTTTTTTCCGAATGAAAGGCAATGCCATTGAGCACATGATCATAGTTATCCGGGATCCCGTCAGGAATGATATCAGCCAGGTTGAGCTTGCCTGTTACTTTCCCGCTTTTTGCATCGATTTGTAAAATATATTTTTCGCCATAAACATTTGCCCATATTTGACCATCAACATATTCAAGCTCATTCAGGTTATTGATTAATCCTTTGTTATCACATACTTCCAGTTGATTTGTCTGACTAAAATAAACAGGATCATAAAAATACAAAACATAAGAACCATCACTTACGATCAGGGAATTCCCATCTGATGTCAGGCCCCATCCTTCGGCTGTCTGTAAATCGAATTCCCTTATCAGTTCAAATGTTTTGTAATCGTATATAAAACCAAGCATTGATTTGTAAGTCAATTGGTAGATCTTATTCTTATGAATAGTAATTCCTTCGCCAAAGAGATCATTTTCAAGTCTTCTTTCAAGCAGGATCTCACCGCTTACAGGATCGATCTTCATTAACTTCGATTTGCCCAGCTGCCCGGTTCCTTCAAACAGATTGCCCTCAAAGAAAAACAACCCCTGTGTAAAAGATTCGGGATTATGGGGAGTTTTCCCAAGTAATTTGTAATTCAGGATCTTAGGAGACTCATCCGGCAATACAATAATTCTTGATGTCAGAATCTGCGAAAGGCTATCAGCATAAAAAACTTTAAGACGTAAATTCTGGTGACCATATTTCGGGATTAACAATGTACAGAGGATTTTAAAATCGGTGGATGTTTCTTTTGCAATTATTTTGCCGGCTGTTGTTATATGTATGGAGTCCGGAGACAATGTATCAATCAGTGGTGAAACAATAAAGTGAATGGTATCGGCGGATGAATAAATGTTATCCACAGAGGGAGAAATAATTTGATAATTCCTGGTGTAATTATTCTTGTTTTGTTTGTTGGTGGTTTTTGGCGAACATGAAAAAACAAAAGCAAACACCAATGTAATCAAAGTTACAGGTTTAAAATATGCCAGGGAGATAGGAATGAAGTTCATTACCTGAAAAACTTTTTTAACCGGCTGCCAACTGAGAAGTTGCCTTTTGTTGTCAGGTTGGTTAATTCATTGTATTCAGAATCAATGGAATCAGGATTTATGATTTGCCAGATTTCGCTCCATCCGGGAAAACCTCCGACATTTCTGTCATCTATAAATAAATCTACATCCAGTTTACGACTGCTGGTCTCAGGATCAAATTCTTCTTCAGGGTAGCTTTTATTCACGGTATAAAACTCGATACCTTTTTTTCTGCAATATTCAATTGCCTCATCAAGCTCTTTGCCATGTCGGAATGTCCAGAGTATTAACTGATGTCCTAATTTCTGCAGTTGTTTTAATGTTTCTATTGCAAAAAGCTTTTCTTCACCAATTTGTGGATATCGATGCTCCACAATCGTTCCATCAAAATCTATAGCGATCTTCATAAGCAAACAGGATGATTTTTTTTCAAAAATAAGAATAATTACAGTATGAAATTATTCTTTGATTTTTATTACAAGGTTCTAATCCTAATTTTTTATAACTTTAAGTAATATTTAAAGCCTTACTTGCAAAGATAGCCTTACGTAATACTTTTTTCCAATGAAGAATTTAAAATTTGTTGTTCCAAACACATTTACATTATTAAATCTCCTTACAGGATGTATTGCTATTATTATTGTTTTTAAAGGGAAAAACGAATACAATGCGGCCTGGTTAATTATGCTTGCAGCCTTGTTTGATTTTCTGGACGGACTTTTTGCACGGACGTTTCATGCCAGATCAGAATTTGGAAAACAACTTGATTCTCTTGCAGATATTGTTAGTTTTGGAGTGGCTCCTTCCATTATACTTTTTCATTGGATTTATCTTGTTTTGATTGAGCGATCGCCAGACAGTACATTTGAATTAATTTCTGCGAATTTCATACAAAGCCTTATTTTATTCTGCTCTTTATTATTTGCGGTGGCTGCTGCATTAAGACTTGCAAGGTTTAATATCACACAGGCCGAGGGCAATCTTTTTTATGGGTTACCCACACCTGCCTCAGCTTTAATTATTGCTGCTTTCTGGCTAATATTAGGTAGTACAGAGAACAAACAAGTCAAAGATTTGATCTTGAATCTTTACCTTGTCCTGGGTGTTCTGATCGTTTTGATCTTCCTTATGTTATCAAAGATTAAAATGTTATCAATCAAATTTCAGGGATTATCATTTATTAAAAATATCTTACAGTATATAGTAATAATTGCATCACTATTACTGATCATTCAGTTTAAAGTACCAGGAATTTTGTTTGCTTTGATCTTTTATATTCTGTTGTCTTTGGTTTCCATACCATTTACAAAAGCAAATACATAACTGTTTATACCCGTTAAGTATTCCTAAAGCCCACATATCATGGTTAGTTTTTGTAGTAACAAAAGACAGGTTTTTTGTATTATGGGACAAGAAGCGGAGGCAAATTTTTAATGTAATTATTCCCGTGGATACAATACCATTTTTGTTTTTCATTGTTATTGGTTCACCAGTCACGAATATTCATGTTTATAATACTGCCTTTGTGGCAATTCATTTTCATTTGATTCCTTAGTTGGCATGCGTTTGAAGGAACAATTACTTTTTCACGCGATTGATTAAATTATTTCTGGCAATGTATTGCTTTTAATAAAAAAACCTCTACCTTTGCAAGCCGATTTTTATAGAGTTTAGTACTAAAAACGTTTGTATGCCGACTATACAGCAATTGGTTAGAAAAGGAAGAAAAAAAATTGAAGACAAGAGCAAAGCTCCTGCATTGGATGCTTGTCCTCAACGTAGAGGTATATGTGTTCGAGTATATACTACTACTCCAAAGAAGCCTAATTCTGCGATGCGAAAGGTTGCCAGAGTTAGGTTAACAAATCAGAAGGAAGTGAATGCATATATTCCCGGTGAAGGGCATAATCTTCAGGAACACTCTGTAGTATTAATTCGTGGAGGAAGAGTGAAAGATCTTCCCGGAGTCAGGTATCATCTCATTCGGGGTGCACTTGATACTGCTGGTGTGGATGGCAGGACACAGCGTCGTTCAAAGTATGGTACCAAAAGACCAAATAAATAATTTTTAAGGACAATTGATTCATGAGAAAAGCAAAGCCAAAAAAGAGAATATTATTACCGGATCCAAAATTTAATGACCCGCTGGTTACGAGGTTCATTAATAACATGATGCTGAATGGTAAGAAAAGTGTTGCATACAGAATTTTTTATGATGCACTTGATATTGTTGAGCAAAAAGGAAAAAATCTGGAAGGCTCTGCTTTGGATATCTGGAAAAAGGCATTGGAAAATATAACTCCCCAGGTGGAAGTAAAAAGTCGCAGGGTAGGTGGTGCAACCTTTCAGGTTCCTACTGAGATCCGCCCCGACAGAAAAGTTTCCATAAGCATGAAGAATCTGATTCTTTTTGCCGGCAAACGGGGAGGACAATCAATGAGTGATAAACTTGCAGCTGAAATCCTGGCTGCTTACAATGAAGAAGGAGGAGCCTTTAAAAAGAAAGAAGATACTCACAGGATGGCTGAAGCGAATAAAGCTTTTGCACATTTTAGATTTTAGTGAGGTTTTTTGACATAACGGATAATAAATATAGTTGCTAGCTGATAATTAGTGTTTCAATGAATTCGAGCCTGAAATATACAAGGAATATAGGTATAATGGCCCATATCGATGCCGGTAAGACTACCAGTACCGAGAGGATCCTTTTCTATACAGGGATCACACATCGTATGGGGGAGGTTCATGACGGAGCTGCTACTATGGACTGGATGGTTCAGGAGCAGGAACGAGGAATCACTATTACATCAGCTGCCACAACTTGTTTCTGGAAATACAAAGATCAGGAATACAAAATCAATATTATTGATACCCCCGGTCATGTTGACTTTACTGTAGAGGTAGAGCGATCGCTTCGTGTACTTGACGGTGCTATTGCTGTATTTTGTGCAGTTGGAGGCGTTGAACCTCAGTCAGAGACCGTTTGGAGGCAAGCTGACAAATATAATGTTCCGCGTATTGCCTTTGTGAATAAAATGGACAGGGTTGGTGCCGATTTCTATGGTGTTGTTTCACAAATACAGGAAAAACTTGGCGCAAATCCTGTGCCTATGCAGTTACCAATAGGCTCTGAGGATAATTTTAAAGGGATTGTGGATCTAATAGAAAGAAGGGCAATTGTATGGAAAGAGGATGAAACCCTGGGTGTTAAATATGAATATTCTGAGATTCCGGGAGATATGATAGATACGGTTGAGGAATGGAGAGAAAAGTTGATTGAAGCCGTATGCGAGACAGATGATGAATTGCTTGAACGTTTTTTTGAGGACCGGGAATCAATTACTGTTGAAGAATTTATGGAAGTTACACGGAAAGCGGTGATCAATCGTACAATTGTTCCCATCATGTGTGGATCTGCTTTTAAAAACAAAGGGATCCAGAGACTTCTTGATGCAATTGCTGCCCTTTTGCCAAGTCCTGTTGACATTGGTGCAGTAAATGGGCTCAATCCGAAAAATGATGAAGAAATAGCCCGTGAGCCGGATCCTTCGCAACCATTGGCCGCTCTGGCTTTTAAAATAGCTACTGATCCGTTTGTGGGAAGACTTGTATTTATTAGGGTTTATTCAGGAACTCTTAAAGCCGGTGATGTAGTGTTTAATCCACGAACTCGCAAAAAAGAAAGAATAAATCGATTGTATCAGATGCATGCAAATAAACAGAATCCAAAAGAAAAAATTGAGGCGGGAGATATCTGTGCAGGTGTTGGATTCAAAGACCTGATTACCGGGGATACATTATGCGATATTAAATTCCAGATCTCACTGGAATCAATGACTTTCCCGGAACCTGTAATTGGGATTGCCATAGAACCTAAAACTCAGGTTGACATTGACAGGTTATCAGGAGCACTGAACAAACTGGCAGAAGAAGACCCGACCTTCAAAATCACTACCGATAATGATTCGGGACAAACAATAATCTCCGGAATGGGAGAATTGCATTTGGAGGTCCTGATTGACAGACTGAAAAGAGAATTTAATGTGGATTGTAATGTAGGGGCACCTCAGGTGGCTTATAAAGAAGCAATTACCACAGTTGTTGAGCATCGTGAGGTATTTAAGAAACAAACAGGAGGAAAAGGAAAATTTGCTGATATTACTGTTGTTTTTTCACCTGCAGACGAAGAAATCAAGGGATTACAGTTTATTGATGAAATAAAAGGAGGGAATATTCCAAAAGAATATATACCTGCAATTGAGAAAGGATTTAAGGAAGCTATGCGCAATGGCGCTCTTGCCGGTTACCCATTGGATAGTTTAAAAGTTGTTTTAAAAGATGGTTCATATCATTCGGTAGATTCAGATTCTTTGTCTTTTGAGATCTGTGCAAAACAGGCTCTCAGAAATGGGCTCAAAAAAGCGAAGTCCGTATTACTTGAACCTGTAATGTCTGCAGAAGTTGTAACTCCTGAGGAATATATGGGAGATGTCATTGCTGATTTTAACAGGAGAAGGGGTCAGGTTGAAGGAATGGAAACTAAAGCGGGGGCCAGGGTTATTAAGGCAAAGGTACCACTTGCAGAGAAATTCGGTTATGTAACGGTATTAAGAACCTTAACATCTGGTCGTGCTACTTCCACGATGGAATTTTTGCATTATGAAGAAGTCCCTGAAAATATAGCATCAGGAATTATTGAAAAAATCAGAGGGTCAAAAGCTTTTGTATAATATTTATAGAAGAATACTAAATGAGTCAGAAAATTAGAATTAAACTGAAATCTTACGATCATAATCTGGTTGACAAATCAGCCGAAAAGATTGTAAAAACAGTTAAATCAACTGGTGCAGTTGTAAGCGGTCCTATACCTCTTCCAACTCATAAGAGAGTTTTTACGGTACTTCGGTCACCTTTTGTGAATAAAAAATCAAGAGAACAATTTCAACTGTCTTCATTCAAGCGTCTGCTTGATATTTATAGTTCTACTCCAAAGACTATTGATGCATTGATGAAGCTTGAATTGCCAAGCGGTGTTGAGGTTGAGATTAAAGTATAAAGGCTTAAAAATAAAAAACGATGCCAGGATTAATTGGAAAAAAAGTAGGAATGACCTCCATTTTTGATGAAAATGGGAACAACATACCATGCACAGTTTTGGAAGTAGGTCCTTGTGTTGTAACACAAATAAAACGTGAAGAAACTGATGGATACAATGCGGTTCAGTTGGCGTATGAAGAAAAGAAAGAAAAGAAAACTTCAAAAGCCATGCTGGGGCATTTCAAAAAAGCAAATACAACACCAAAACAAAAAGTTATTGAATTAAAAGGTTTTGTAAAAGACTGGAAGCCGGGTGATATAATCACTGTTGATTATTTTCATGATGATATCTGGCTTGATGTAAAAGCAAATTCAAAGGGTAAAGGATTTCAGGGTGTGGTAAAACGACATGGTTTCAGAGGTGTAAATGATGCTACTCACGGTCAGCATAACCGTAACAGAGCCCCTGGATCATTGGGAGCATCATCCTATCCGTCCAGAGTTTTCAAAGGTATGCGAATGGCCGGTCGTCAGGGAGGTAAACCAGTTAAAATACTCAATCTGAAGGTTGTAAAAATTGTACCGGAGCAAAATTTATTAATGCTTAAAGGATCTGTCCCGGGATCAAATGGTTCTTATGTAATAATTGAGAAATAATGGAAGTAGCTGTATTAGATATTGCAGGTAAGGATACCGGCAAAAAGATAAAACTTAAAAAATCGATTTTTGGTATAGAGCCAAACGATCATGCTATATATCTTGATGTTAAACAATATATGGCAAATAACCGACAGGGAACACATAAAGCAAAGGAGAGAAGTGAAATAACCGGGAGTACAAGGAAAATAAAAAGACAAAAAGGAACAGGTACAGCTCGAGCCGGAAGTATTAAGTCTCCGATATTCAGAGGTGGAGGAAGAGCATTTGGTCCACAGCCCAGGGATTATAGCTTTAAGCTGAATAAAAAACTCAAACAACTTGCCCGAAAATCTGCACTTACCTATAAAGCAAAGTCAAATGCCATTCTTGTAGTGGAAGACTTTACTCTTGAAGCGCCGAAAACAAAAGACTATTTGAAGATGCTTAATAGTCTGAAAATTAACGAAAAGAAATCGGTAGTGGTACTAAATGAACCCAATAAAAATATATATTTGTCGTCTCGGAATTTACAGGATTCAAAAGTATTAACTGTATCTGAGTTAAATACTTACGAGATCATGAATGCATCCAATGTTGTATTTGTTGAAAGTTCTCTGAATTCCCTACAAAAAGATGATAAATAGAAATAGTTAGAATACGATGAATATTTTAATAAAGCCCATAGTAACTGAGAAAATGACTGACCAGGGAGAAGATCTTAACAGATTTGGTTTTGTTGTTGATAAAAAAGCAAACAAGATTCAAATCAAAAAGGCAGTCGAGGATATGTACGGTGTTAATGTGGTATCTGTAAATACTATGATTTATGCTGGCAAAAGTAAGTCACGCTATACTCGTACCGGAATAATTAAAGGAAGTAGTAAATCTTTTAAGAAAGCGATTGTAACATTGGCTGAAGGTGATACAATTGATTTTTATAGCAATATCTAATCAATATGGCAGTTAGAAAATTAAAACCTGTAACTCCAGGTCAGAGACATAAGATAGTGAGTAACTTTGATGAGATAACGAAATCATCACCGGAAAAATCTTTATTAAAACCCCTGAAGAAGTCAGGAGGTCGTAACAGTGCAGGTAAGATGACTATGCGTTATATTGGAGGCGGGCATAAGAAACGATACAGAGTTATTGATTTCACGAGAGATAAAGATGGTGTTGAAGCAACAGTTCATTCTATCGAATACGATCCTAACCGTACTGCAAGAATAGCTTTGCTCATTTATGCTGATGGTGAGAAACGTTATATTTTGGCACCAAATGGACTGAAAGTAGGTCAAAGAATACGGTCAGGCAAAGGAATTGCACCGGAGGTTGGAAATGCACTCACACTTGGAGAGATACCTCTGGGTACACTGATCCATAATATTGAACTACATCCCGGACAGGGAGGTATATTGGCACGCAGTGCAGGATCTTTTGCACAACTGACTTCGAGGGATGGAAAATATGCTATTGTAAAACTTCCTTCAGGTGAATCAAGAATGGTGCTTACTGCATGCAAAGCCACAATTGGATCGGTATCCAATTCTGATCATCAGATTTTAAGATCCGGTAAAGCCGGAAGAAAAAGATGGCTGGGAAGACGACCAAGAGTCCGTGGAGTAGCTATGAATCCTGTTGATCATCCAATGGGAGGTGGTGAAGGTCGCGCATCCGGTGGACATCCGCGTTCCAGAAATGGTGTTCCTGCTAAAGGATTTAAGACCAGATCCCGGAATAAAGCATCGAATAAATATATTGTTGAAAAAAGAAAATCAAATAAATAAGAATATATGAGTCGCTCGCTAAAAAAAGGACCTTTTATCGACTATAAGCTGGAGAAAAGAGTTACAGAGATGAACCAGTCAAACAAGAAGCAGGTAATAAAAACATGGTCGCGTCGCTCAATGATTTCTCCTGATTTTGTAGGGCATACAATAGCAGTTCATAACGGCAACAAATTCATACCTGTTTACATTACTGAAAATATGGTTGGCCATAAACTGGGAGAGTTTGCACCTACCAGAATATTCAGAGGTCATGGTGGTAAGCAGAAATAATCTTACTTAACCCAAAGCAATAAAGAGATTAAAAATGGGAGCAAAAAAAAGAAAAAGGGCGGAACAGCTTAAAGAACTTAAAAAGACGACCTATTCGGCTGAATTAAAAAATTGTCCGACTTCACCCCGGAAGATGAGACTGGTTGCTGATATGATTCGGGGCAATGAAGTCAATAATGCACTTGATAAATTGAGATACAATGCCAAAGAAGCATCCGGAAGACTGGAAAAATTAGTGCTGTCTGCCGTAGCCAACTGGCAGGCAAAGAATGAGAATGTGCGACTTGAAGACAGTAAGCTGATTATTAAAGAAATATATGTCAATCAGGCAAGAACTTTAAAAAGAATTCAACCCGCACCGCAAGGAAGGGCATATAGGATAAGGAAAAGATCAAATCATGTTACTGTTGTTCTTGGTGATCAGAATGAGAAAGAAAAAGAAACAACAGGGAAAAAAGAAGTTAACGATACTCAAACAAAATAATATTAATGGGACAGAAAGTAAATCCAATAAGTAACAGATTAGGTATCATCAAAGGTTGGGATTCCAATTGGTTTGGAGGAAAAAACTATGCTGATAAAATTGTCGAAGACGAACGGATTCGAAATTATCTGAATGCTCGTTTGGCGAAAGCCAGTATTTCGAAAATTATTATTGAAAGAACCCTTAAACTTATCACAGTAACTGTTAACACTGCCAGACCAGGTATAATTATTGGAAAGGGAGGACAAGAAGTCGATAAGTTAAAAGAAGAACTGAAGAAAATTACAAATAAGGAAGTACAGATAAATATTTTTGAAGTAAAAAGGCCTGAACTTGATGCGACTATCGTTGCAAATAATATTGCTCGTCAGGTTGAGGGACGTATTTCCTATCGTCGAGCAATTAAAATGGCAATAGCCTCAACAATGAGAATGGGAGCAGATGGCATTAAGGTATTAATTTCCGGAAGACTGGGAGGCGCAGAGATGGCACGTTCGGAAATGTATAAAGAAGGAAGGACTCCTCTCCATACATTAAGATCTAACATTGATTATGCAATTGCTGAAGCGAATACAAAAGTTGGAGTTATAGGGATTAAGGTCTGGATTTGCAAAGGTGAGATATATGGCAAGGTTGATCTTTCACCAAATATCGGTGTTACAAAAGGATCGCCAAAACCAAAAGGAAATTTTAAAAAGAGAAAAAAGTAGAAGTTGTTCTTTAAGATAATTTGTTGAAAAATGTTACAACCAAAGAAAACCAAGTACAGGAGAAGACAAAAGGGGAAGATGAAGGGCAATTCCCAAAGGGGAAATCAATTGTCTTTTGGATCCTTTGGAATGAAGTCGTTGCAGACCTCCTGGATTACCGGGCGCCAGATCGAAGCTGCCCGTCAAGCTGTAACCAGGCATATGAAAAGGGAGGGTCAGATATGGATCAGGATTTTTCCCGATAAACCGATCACCAAGAAACCGGCTGAGGTTAGAATGGGTAAGGGGAAAGGAGCTCCTGAAGGTTTTGTTGTACCGGTTACACCGGGCCGGATTATTATTGAAGCCGAAGGTGTTCCTTTGGAAATTGCTAAAGAGGCATTGCGCCTGGGAGCACAGAAACTTCCAGTGAAAACAAAGTTTATTGTACGACGTGATTACGTTGAAAACTAATATTGTTAAAAAATGAAGGCTACAGAATTGCTTGAGCTGACGGTTAAAGAGCTTGAAGAAAGAATAGATAATGAAAAGAACATTCTGTTGAAACAGAAGTTGAATCATGCTATTTCTCCTCTTGATAATCCACAGAAAATCAAAGAAACAAGAAGAAATGTAGCAAGATTGATGACGGTTTTACGACAGAAACAACTAAATGAAAAAAGTAACGATTAAGAACAATCAATGGAAACCAGGAATCTTAGAAAAGAGCGAACAGGTGTTGTTATAAGCAATAAAATGGAAAAATCCATAATCATTGCTGTGAAGAGAAAGGTAAAACACCCTATCTATGGCAAGTTTGTTAATAAAACTACCAAACTTATGGCACAAGACGATAAGAATGAGTGCAACATTGGTGATGTGGTAAGAATTATGGAAACCCGTCCGCTTAGTAAGAAAAAATGTTGGAGATTGGTCGAAATTATTGAAAGAGCTAAATAGTCATGATACAACAAGAATCCAGAATGGCAGTTGCCGACAATAGCGGAGCAAAAGAAGTGCTCTGTATTCGAGTTCTCGGAGGAACACGAAAAAAATATGCCTCAGTTGGTGATAAAGTAGTTGTTACTGTAAAAAGTGCAATTCCTTCAGGGGATATTAAGAAAGGAACAGTTAGTAAGGCTATTGTAGTGCGCACAAAAAAGGAAATCAGACGCAATGACGGATCTTATATACGGTTTGATGATAATGCTGTTGTTTTGCTCACTAATGCTGATGAAATAAGAGGAACCAGAATTTTCGGACCTGTGGCAAGAGAATTGCGTGACAAGTATATGAAAATTGTTTCACTGGCACCCGAAGTATTATAAAAACATAAGTTTCCATGCAAAAAAAATTACATATTAAAAAAGGAGATACTGTATTTGTAAATTCAGGGGAATACAAAGGTCAGAAAGGCAGAGTTCTGGAAGTGAACCGTTCCACAGAAAGAGCAATTGTTGAAGGTATCAATATGATTTCAAAACATACAAAGCCAAATGCTCAGAATCCTGATGGAGGGATTATCAAAAAAGAAGCCCCTGTTCATATCTCAAACCTTATGTTGATAGACCCTTCTTCCGGCGAACCAACAAGAATAGGAAGAAGAAGAAACAACAAAGGAAAGTTAGTAAGGTATTCAAAAAAATCTGGAGAGGAGATTAAATAATGGCTATAGTACCAAATTTAAAGAAAAAATATACAGAGGAAATCATTCCTAATTTAAAAAAGGAATATAGTTATAAGTCTGTAATGCAGGTTCCCAAGCTTGCCAAGATTATTATTAATCAGGGAGTCGGACAGGCTGTTGCCGATAAAAAACTGGCTGATACGGCTCAGGAAGAACTTACTATGATTGCCGGTCAGAAAGCGATTCAGACTCTTTCAAAGAAAGATATATCAAATTTTAAGCTGCGTAAGAAAATGCCTATTGGTGTAAAAGTAACATTAAGACGTGAAAAAATGTACGAATTTCTTGAAAGACTTATCTGTGTTGCAATACCAAGAATTAGGGATTTCAGAGGTGTTCCTTCCAAACTTGATGGGAAAGGAAATTATACCATTGGGATCTCGGAACAAATCATATTTCCGGAAATTGATATTGATAAAATCAATAAAATTCTGGGTATGGAAATTACCTTTGTTACCACAGCGAAAACAGATGAGGAAGCATTAGCATTACTAAAAGAATTTGGATTACCATTTAAAAACCCAAAAAACAATTAGCAGTATGGCAAAAGAATCAATGAAAGCACGCGAAGTAAAACGCGCCAGAATGGTTACCAAATATGCTGAGAAAAGAGCGAAACTCAAAGCGGAAGGAGATTACCAGGCTTTGAGTCGATTGCCAAGAAATTCAAATCCAATTCGTTTGCATAACAGATGCAAACTCACAGGCAGACCAAAAGGATATATGAGACAGTTTGGTATCAGTAGAATTACTTTCCGTGAAATGGCTTCAGCAGGACTTATTCCGGGAGTAAAAAAAGCCAGCTGGTAAGAATTGAATTGAAAAGATAATATATAGAATATGACAGATCCAATAGCTGATTATTTAACAAGATTGCGCAACGGAATTATGGCAAATCATCGAATTGTTGAAGTGCCGGCTTCGAATATTAAAAGAGATATAACCCGTATCTTATACGATAAGGGCTATATTCTGAATTATAAATTCGAAGACAAAGGTCCGCAGGGAAGCATAAAAATTGCCTTGAAATATCATCCTGAGACTAAGAATCCTGCCATTAAAAATCTTGAAAGGGCAAGCAAACCCGGTTTGAGAAAATATGCAGGAAAAGATAAATTACCTCGTGTATTAAACGGTCTGGGAATCGCCATTTTGTCAACATCACAGGGTGTTATGACAGACAAGGAAGCACGACAGAAAAATATTGGTGGTGAGGTATTGTGTTATGTATATTAAAAAAAGAGTATAAAAATGTCAAGAATTGGAAAATTACCAATAGAATTGCCGGAGAGTGTAACGCTGGAAGTTACTGATGACAATACGGTAGTTGTGAAAGGTCCTCTTGGTGAGTTGACTCAGAAGGTGGATCCTGATATTTCAATCGGGATCAAAGAGGGTGTTGTATCAATAACACGTCCGACCGATCAGAAAAGGCACAAAGCACTTCATGGCTTATACAGATCTCTGCTAAATAATATGATAACCGGTGTCTCAAAAGGATATACAATTCAGCAGGAATTGGTCGGTGTTGGATATAAAGCAGAAGCAAAGGGACAAATTTTAGAGATGAGTCTGGGGTATTCTCACGATATACATATCAGGCTTCCGAAGGAAGTAAAAGTTGAGACAAAGACAGAGAGGAGAAGTAATCCGATTATTACATTGTCCAGTATTGATAAACAATTGATCGGACAGGTAGCTGCCAAGATAAGATCTCTTCGTCCGCCGGAACCTTACAAAGGGAAAGGCATCAAGTATGTTGGTGAACAAATACGTAAAAAAGCAGGTAAAACTGCCAGTGTACAATAGATAAATATAGTTTACAATGGCTTTAAGCAAGCGCGATCGCAGAATTAGAATTAAATTCAGGATCAGAAAAAAAATCAGTGGCAATCAGAATGTGCCGCGGTTTACTGTTTTTCGAAGCAATAAGCAAATTTATGTACAGCTTATTGACGATGTTCAGCAGAAAACACTGATTTCTGTTTCATCTCTGGCAAAAGAAATTGCTGAGAAAAAAAATACAAATAAAACTGAACAAGCAAAGTTGGTTGGAAAACTTGCTGCCGAAAAATCCATAAATGCAGGCATTAAAGAAGTTGTTTTTGATAGAAATGGATACCTA
The DNA here is from genome assembly GCA_016935615.1 of Bacteroidales bacterium. Lineage (GTDB taxonomy): Bacteria > Bacteroidota > Bacteroidia > Bacteroidales > UBA10428 > UBA10428. The sequence continues at coordinate 8,531 of JAFGQO010000109.1, read as the reverse complement.
TACCATGGAAGAGTAAAAGCACTTGCTGATGCTGCGAGAGAGGCAGGACTAAAACTTTAACGAATTATGACTACAACAATAAGAAGAGTAAAAACCACCGACCTGGAATTAAAAGACAGACTGGTTAGTATTCAAAGGGTCACAAAAGTGACAAAAGGAGGACGTACGTTCAGTTTTTCGGCAATTGTAGTTGTTGGGAATGAAAACGGGATCGTGGGTTACGGACTGGGAAAAGCCAATGAAGTTACAACAGCAATTGCTAAGGGGGTGGAAGATGCAAAAAAGAATTTGGTAAAAATACCAGTGTATAAAGGCACAATACCGCATGAACAGATTTCAAAGTATGGCGGGGCTACAGTATTTCTTAAACCCGCATCAGGAGGAACAGGTGTGAAAGCTGGTGGAGCCATGAGAGCGGTTCTTGAGAGTGTCGGCATAACGGATGTACTGGCAAAATCAAAAGGATCATCAAATCCTCATAACCTTGTAAAGGCAACCTTTGCAGCTTTGCTTGAATTAAGAGATGCTTATACAGTTGCTCAACATCGGAATGTGTCAATTGAACAGGTATTTAATGGCTAACAATAAGAATAGAAGTATGACTAAAGTAAAAATAACTCAGACCAAAAGCAGAATTGGGAGTAATAAAAGACAAAAAGCTACTCTTGATGCACTTGGGTTGAAGAAACTAAATGCCACAGTTGAACAGGAAAAAACTCCGCAAATTGAGGGTATGATCAGAAAAGTGAGACATCTTGTGAAAATTGAAGAATTATAAAAAGCATTAATTTACCAGACATGGAATTAAGTAACTTAAAGCCGGCCGAAGGTTCTGTCAGAAAAAACAAACGACTTGGAAGAGGTCAGGGATCCGGAAGAGGAGGCACCTCTACGAGAGGACATAAAGGACAGAAATCCCGTTCCGGGTATTCAAAGACAATAGGTTTTGAAGGCGGACAAATGCCTCTTCAGAGAAGAATTCCAAAATATGGATTTAAAAACATTAACCGTACCGATTACAAGGGGATTAACATATCTACTTTGCAGGACCTGGCAGAAAAAAGAAAACTCACCTCCATTGATATTAAAACATTGATTGAGGCAGGTCTTATTTCCAAGAACCATAAAGTGAAAATTCTTGGTAAAGGAGAATTGAAAACAAAATTAAATGTAAAAGCTCACGCATTTTCGAAATCAGCTATTAAAGCCATAGAATCACTGCAGGGTATCGCAGAAAAAATATAACCGATGAAGAAGTTTATTGAGACTATAAAGAACATTTATAAAATTGAAGACCTCAGGGCCCGGATATTATATACCCTGGGAATACTTCTGATTTATCGTCTTGGATCGAAAGTTGTTCTGCCGGGTGTAAATCCCAATATGCTTGCAGAACTGAAAGAAAAGACTTCTTCCGGGGTATTGGGTATTTTGGATATGTTTTCCGGCGGAGCTTTTTCATCTGCTTCAATATTTGCTCTCGGTATTATGCCTTATATTTCGGCGTCCATTGTTATCCAGTTATTAACGATTGCTGTTCCTTATTTTCAGAGGTTACAGCGTGAAGGTGAAAGCGGGAGGAGAAAAATAAATCAGATTACAAGATACCTTACTGTTATAATCCTTATTATACAGGCACCTACATATTTGACTCAAATTCCTGAAGCTGCCCGTGTTTTGCCAGGTATATTCTTCACATTGTCTTCAATCATTATATTGACAACAGGTACAATTTTTGTCATGTGGCTGGGTGAACGAATTACAGATAAAGGGATTGGGAATGGGATATCACTGATCATTATGATTGGTATAATTGCTCGTTTTCCTTTTGCTTTTATGGGTGAGTTTTATGCAAGAATGGAAAAATCCGGTGGTGGTTTAGTGGCATTTCTTGTTGAAATTGTGTTTTTGTTCCTTGTCTTTGTTGTTAGTATTTTACTGGTACAGGGTACAAGGCGTATTCCTGTTCAATATGCAAAACGAATTGTAGGAAACAAACAATATGGAGGTGTCAGGCAATACATACCTTTAAAGGTAAATGCCGCCGGGGTTATGCCTATAATTTTTGCTCAGGCAATTATGTTTTTGCCTCTATCCTTTGCCCGTTACGGTGGCGAGGGAGTAACCGGAATAATTGGGGTCTTTGCTAATTTTACCGGCTTTTGGTATAATTTTATTTTTGCGATGATGATCGTTGCATTTACATATTTTTATACTGCGATAACTATTAATCCCCAGAGGATGGCTGAGGATATCAGAAAAAATGGTGGTTTTATTCCTGGGGTTAAACCGGGAAAGAAAACCATGGAATTTTTTGACAGTATATTGTCAAGAATAACACTTCCCGGATCAATCTTTCTGGCCCTGGTTGCCATTCTTCCTGCTTTTGCAAGATTAGCAGGTGTAACACAGGGTTTTGCTCAGTTTTATGGTGGCACATCTCTTTTAATACTTGTTGGAGTTGTACTGGATACATTGCAGCAAATAGAAAGCCACTTATTAATGAGACATTACGATGGGCTTATGAAGTCTGGAAGAGTGAAAGGCAGGGCAGGAAGTGCTGCTTCCATGTAGAAGCAAACTGATTAAGGTTCTTTGATGATTATTATTCGAACTACTGAAGAGATTGAATTACTCAGAGAAAGCAATTTATTGGTTTCCAGCACTCTTGGTGAACTAGCAAAATGGATTCAACCGGGAGTTACAACACAAAAGCTGGATGAAATTGCTGAAGAATATATAAGGAGTCATGATGCAATACCAGGTTTTCTGGGATATCACGGATATCCAAAAACACTGTGTACTTCAATCAATAATCAGGTTGTTCACGGAATACCTTCGGCTATTAAGCTTAGGGAAGGGGATATTGTTTCCGTTGATTGCGGTGTACTGAAAAATGAATATTACGGAGATTCGGCATATACTTTTCCGGTAGGAGAAATTTCCGATGAGATAAAGAAACTTTTGGAAGTTACTAAAGAGTCTCTTTACAGAGGTATTGGAACTGCAATAGAAGGCAAAAGAGTGGGTGACATCGGATATGCAGTACAAACCTATTGCGAAAGCCATGGTTATTCAGTAGTTCGGGAATTGGTCGGGCATGGAATTGGAAAGAATCTGCATGAAGCACCTGAAGTTCCTAATTATGGAAGAATGGGGAAAGGCTCAAAACTGAAAAAAGGTATGGTTTTATGCATAGAGCCTATGATTAATATAGGAAGAAAAGAGGTTATTCAGGAAAATGATGGATGGACAATAAGAACAGCAGATAAATCGCCTTCGGCTCATTTTGAGCTGGCAGTTGTTGTACAAAAAGACAAGGCAGAAATATTATCGACATTCAGGTACATTGAAGAGATATAATTAAATTAAAATTGTATATGGCAAAACAAGCTTCCATAGAACAGGATGGCCTAATTAAAGAAGCCTTATCCAATGCGATGTTCCGGGTTGAACTGGAAAATGGACATGTTATTACTGCTCATATCTCCGGAAAAATGAGGATGCATTATATTAAAATTCTTCCCGGTGATAAAGTAAAGGTTGAGATGTCGCCATATGATTTAACAAAAGGAAGAATAACGTACAGGTATAAATAGAACAAAAATGAAAATCAGAGCATCTATTAAAAAACGTTCATCCGATGATAAGATAGTAAAAAGGAAAGGACGTTTGTATGTGATAAATAAAAAAACCCCTAAGAACAAGCAAAGACAGGGTTAAAATTCAGGAATAATTATTAAAAAATATATATATGGCTAGAATTGTAGGTGTCGATTTACCAAAAAATAAACGGGGCGAAATAGGTCTCATGTATATTTATGGAATTGGCCGTAGTACTGCTCAGAAGATCCTTTCAGAAGCAGGCATTGATTACGATATCAAGGTCAGTGACTGGAGTGATGACCAAATTTCCAAAATCAGGGAGATAATTAATGAAAGAATTAAAGTTGAAGGAGAATTGCGATCTTCTACACAGCTGAATATCAAAAGGCTTATGGATATTGGCAGTTACAGAGGAATACGTCATCGAATTGGTTTGCCTGTCAGAGGGCAAAATACAAAAAACAATGCAAGGACCAGAAAAGGTCGGAAAAAGACAGTTGCTAATAAGAAGAAAGCTACAAAATAATTAAATAGTACTATGGCTAAGAAAACAGGTTCCTCAAGGAAGAAAGTTGTAAAAGTAGATCCGGTAGGACAGGCTCATATTCATGCCTCATTCAACAACATCATTATCTCTCTGACAAATGCACAGGGTCAGGTAATTTCGTGGGCATCCGCAGGTAAAATGGGATTTAAAGGGTCAAAGAAAAATACGCCTTATGCAGCTCAGACTGCAGCTCAGGATTGTGCAAAGATTGCTTATGATGCAGGACTTCGAAAGGTCAAGGTTTTTGTTAAAGGACCGGGAGCAGGTCGAGAATCTGCGATCAGGACAATTCATACAAATGGTATTGAAGTGACTGAAATTGTAGATGTTACTCCGCTTCCGCACAATGGTTGCAGAGCTCCGAAGAGAAGAAGAGTGTAATTCGAAATTTGAAATTAATTTATTGATAAATAATGGCTAGATATACAGGACCAAGAACCAAAATAGCAAGAAAGTTTGGCGATACTATTTATGGTGCCGACAAATACTTTGAACATAAAAATTATCCTCCGGGATTTCATGGAGCTAACAAGAAAAGAAGAAAGACTTCTGAATATGGTTTGCAATTGAAAGAAAAACAAAAAGCCAAGTATACATACGGGGTATTAGAAAAACAATTCTTGAATCTGTTTAATAAAGCATCAAGAAGCAAAGGGGTTACAGGTGAAGTATTACTGCAATTGCTTGAATCAAGACTTGATAACATAGTATATCGTCTTGGCATTGCTCCGTCAAGAGCTGCAGCTCGTCAGTTGGTTTCTCACAGACATATCCTGGTAAATAACAATATTGTGAGTATTCCTTCTTATTCTCTTCGCCCTGGAGATATAGTCAGTATACGTGAAAAATCCAAATCTTTGGAAACTATCACAGAATCCCTGGCTAATCATAGGGTTTCTGTTTCATGGATTGAGTGGGATGATGCTCAGCTGTCAGGAAAACTCATGAACAGACCGGAAAGAGAAGAAATTCCTGAAAACATTAAAGAACAACTTATTGTTGAATTATACTCGAAATAAATACAAAATATATTTAATCTTTATTTTATGGCCATACTAGCATTCCAGAAACCGGATAAAGTTATAATGATTGAGTCGGACGACTATTTTGGTAAATTTGAATTTCGTCCTCTCGAACCGGGTTATGGTATTACTGTAGGTAATGCACTAAGAAGAATACTGTTATCATCACTCGAGGGGTATGCAATTACCACAATAAAAATAGAAGGAGTAGAACATGAGTTCTCTTCGATTACCGGAGTGATTGAAGATGTAACGGATATTATTCTCAACTTGAAACAAATACGCTTCAAGAAACTTATCGAAGATGTTGATCATGAGAAAATCATGGTTACCATATCAGGACAGGAAGAATTTACAGCGGGGGATTTAAACAGATATCTGAGTGGCTTTGAAGTGTTAAATCCCGATCTGAAGATCTGTCAAATGGAACCTTCTGTTGAGCTTCAAATGGAAATCAGCATAAACAAAGGCAGGGGATACGTTCCGGCTGAAGAAAACAAACCTCTGGATGCAGAATTTGGATTGATACCGGTGGATGCAATTTTTACGCCCATTATCAACGTTAAATATGCAATCGAAAACTATCGTGTGGAACAAAAAACCGATTACGAAAAATTGTTATTTGAAATTCAGACAGACGGATCAATTCATCCAAAGGATGCTTTAAAAGAAGCAGCAAAAATACTTATTTATCACTTTATGCTTTTTTCTGATGAAAAGATTACTCTTGATACAGATAAACAGATGGCGAATGAAGAGTTTGATGAAGAAGTATTGCATATGAGACAACAGTTGAAGCAAAAACTGGTAGATCTTGATTTATCAGTACGTGCTCTGAACTGCCTTAAAGCAGCTGAGGTTGAGACACTGGGAGATCTGGTCAAATTCAATAAAAACGATTTGTTGAAATTCAGAAACTTTGGCAAGAAATCATTAACTGAGTTGGATGAACTTCTTGAAAACCTGAACTTAAGTTTTGGAATGGATACTTCAAAGTATAAACTGGATAAAGAATAATTCTAGAGCAAATAAATCCTGAATAAACTGATAAGAGAATGCGACACAGAAAGAGTTTTAATCACCTGAGCAGAACAACGAGTCACAGAAAAGCAATGCTGGCCAATATGGCAGCTTCACTAATTTTGCATAAAAGAATTAAAACGACGACAGCAAAAGCTAAAGCTTTACGGGTTTTTGTTGAGCCCCTTATTACAAAATCAAAAGATGATTCGACACATTCCCGCCGCGTAGTATTTAGTTACCTTCAAGATAAGGAAGCTGTTAGTGAACTTTTCAGGGAAGTCTCTCCGAAAATAATCGATCGTCCCGGGGGGTATACAAGAATATTAAAGCTCGGGAACAGGATTGGTGATAATGCAGATATGTGCATTATTGAACTTGTTGATTATAATGATAACCTCCTGGCAGCGAAAGAGGAGGTTCAGACAAAATCAGGACGCAGAAGGAGAAGGGGAGGAAAGAAAAAAACTGAAGGAGAACAAGTACCGGAAGCAGTTACCCAGGTTAATGAGAATGCTGTTGATGAAGAAACAGAACAGGATACTGCTCCATCTGCCGAAGACACTGAAAAGGAAGAGATCGTAGCTGAAACAGACGAACAGGTACCTGAAGAAGGGAAAGCCCAAACAACAGATGAGGAAGCGGAATCGAAGGCAGTTGAAGCTGATGTCAAAGAGTCATCCGAAGAAGTGAAGCCCGAATCAGAAAAGCATTCTGGGCAAAATAAAGAGGTTGTGGATGAAAAGGAAGAAATATCAGCTGAACCAAAAGCAGAAGATACCGAAGCAAAGGATGATAACATTGAAGATACCAAAGAAGATAAATCAGAAGAAAAAAAGAAAGAATAATCATCTTGATTGGTAAAGCATTAAATAATATGGGGATAGGTGTTTTTCAACTGATTCCCTTTTTTATTATTATACAGAATAACAATCAAATTAAAAATAGTTTATAATGGGACAAATTGTTAATGTTCATGCACGTGAAATCCTTGATTCAAGAGGGAATCCTACTATTGAAGTAGAAGTTACTTTAGCCAGCGGTTTTATTGGTCGTGCGGCTGTTCCTTCCGGAGCATCCACTGGTGAAAATGAAGCAATAGAACTTCGTGATGGAGATAAAAACCGATACATGGGGAAAGGCGTTCTTAAAGCCGTAGATAATGTAAACACTATTATTGCCAAAGAATTGGTTGGCATGAGTGCATTGGATCAGGTTGCTATCGATAAAAAGATGCTTGTTCTTGATGGTTCAAAAACAAAAAGCAAGCTTGGAGCGAATGCTATCCTGGGAGTATCACTGGCCGTAGCTAAAGCAGCGGCTGAATATCACGGTATGCCGCTTTATAGATACATTGGAGGTACAAATGCCAAAATATTGCCGGTACCAATGATGAATATAATAAATGGAGGTTCTCATTCGGATGCTCCTATAGCATTTCAGGAATTTATGATACGTCCTGTAGGAGCCAAGAATTTTCATGAGGGCTTGCGTATGGGGGCAGAAGTTTTCCACGCTTTAAAGAAGGTTTTAAAATCCAGAGGATTAAGCACGGCAGTTGGAGATGAAGGAGGATTTGCACCTACTCTCGAAGGCACTGAAGATGCATTGGATTCAATAATTAAGGCGATTAAAGAAGCAGGGTATAAACCAGGCAGGAGATCTGAAGGAGGTCAGGTAAGTATAGCATTGGATTGTGCTGCTTCTGAATTCTATGAAAATGGCAAATACAATTACACAAAATTTGAAGGCGAAAAAGGGGCTACCAGAAATTCTGAAGAGCAGGCTGATTATTTGGCTGAGCTGATCAGTAAATATCCGATTGATTCTGTTGAAGATGGAATGGATGAAGGCGATTGGAATGGATGGAAAATACTCACAAATAAAATAGGGAATAAATGTCAACTTGTAGGAGATGATATTTTTGTTACCAATGTTGAATTTCTGAAAAAAGGTATTGATATGGGTTGTGCAAATTCTATCCTGATAAAGGTAAACCAAATTGGCACCCTGACAGAAACACTTGATTGTATTGAAATGGCCCATCGTGCCGGATACACAACGGTAACTTCGCATCGCTCAGGTGAAACCGAAGATTCAACTATTGCTGATATAGCTGTGGCAACAAACTCGGGGCAGATAAAAACCGGTTCACTCAGCCGGTCAGACAGGATGGCAAAATACAATCAACTGCTTCGGATTGAGGAAGAGCTGGGTGACATAGCTTGCTATGGATTTAAATAAAAAAGTATTTTCTACCTATTAATATACAAGGGCAACAATTCTGTTGCCCTTTTTTATTTCAACTTAATATTTACAACGCTTAGATTGTTTCT
>JAFGQO010000108.1 GCA_016935615.1 Bacteroidales bacterium | reverse complement strand
GAATATCAGAGTTTTGTGAATTCTTTGAGGCTTCGGGACTTTGTGGCTATATTAAAATATTTACCTTTTGAGACAGCCTCTTTTTTTGATCAGTCTTTCTGTATTATTTGTCACTTATACAGTAAGCACCTTAAATTTGATCTGTTATTCTTTTGGTATAGGAACAAATTGAATGGCTGTTCCTCCTCCGGGAGCTAAATTCAGATAAATGGTGTCAGCTCTTACTATCGTGTCCTGTGTAATCTTTAGAGAAAGAGGATTAGAAATCCAGTCAGCATCTTCTCCATCAGCATAGGTATTCATCAGGTATTTTGTCCTTGCTTCAAGAAAATCAGCCCGAAGTTTAAGGCTTCTTGCTTCTTCATCTGTAATACTCCCAAGGTACCAGTTGTCACTGTTACGGTCTTTTCTTGCTATTGTAACATAGTTGCCGATTTTCCCGTTCAAAGCGACGGTTTTTTCCCAATCACATGGTACATCGCGGATAAATTGAAATGCAGGATTTCCTTCATAATTCTCAGGCAGGTCAGCGGCCATTTGAAGAGGGCTATATATAATAACATAGTAAGCAAGTTGTTTGGCAAGAGTTGTATTTACACGATTGCCGGGTTTTGCAGGAATTTCCAGATCAAATATGCCCGGTGTATAGTCCATTGGCCCTGCCAGTAGTCTTGTAAAAATGAGTGTAGGAATATAATCCGGAGGATTCCCGCCATCAGGGCTCCATGCATTGTATTCCATGCCTCTGGCACCTTCACGACTCATCAGGTTGGGCCATGTACGGCGCAGACCACAGTCTTTAACGGGTTCATGAATAATCAGCATGATGTGATGCCTGGCAGCAAGCTCTACTGATCTCTGAAAATGTCTCACGCCATATTGGCCATGGTGCCATTCACCATTGAACAATCGCCCGCCCGGGTATCCGGCTCCGACATATCCTGTTTTAAGGTATCGGACTCCGAGATTTTCATACATCTTGTAAGCTTCGTCCATCTGTTTTTCATAGTTGTCTATTTGCCCGCTTGTTTCATGATGCCCTACCAGACTAATTCCTTTTTCTTTGGCATATTTTGCAAGATATTCAATGTCAAAATCGGGATAAGGTTCAGTAAAGCTGAACAATTCCCCGTTTTTTATCCAGTCACCATCCCAGCCAATATTCCATCCCTCAATGAGTACACCTCCAAAACCATATTTTGCCGCAAAATCAATATATTTCTTTGTTCTTTCTGTCGTTGCTCCATGTTTTTTTCCTGAAGCCCATGTATACTTGTCAATATGCATTCCCCACCAAATGCCAACATATTTTGTTGGTTCAATCCAGGATGTATCCGCAATTCTGCAAGTATCATTTAAGTTTAATATCAGATAATTGGTGATTAGTTCCTGTGGTTCTTCTGCAACCTGAATGGTACGCCAGGGTGTGACAAAGGGAGTTTTCACATATGCTTTGATTCCATTGCTCCATGGAACCAGATCCAGTGTCAGAATGTTGGTATCGGATGCATACAGTGTATAACTCGGAAAATCATAAAGAGAAGCTTCATGAAAACTAAGAAATAGTCCGTCTTTTGTTTCCACGGTCAGTGGTGTATGAGCTGTATCAATTTCGCTTAATTTTGATTTTTTATACAGGTATTCATATCTTTCAGGTTGGTAAGCAGGGATCCACCAAACATTTGCTTCATTTGCCAGTGTATAATTTGTTAATTCTTCGGCAATCTGAAATTCATTCAGATTCTCCTGTTCAGGAAACTCATAGCGAATTCCCAATCCGCCATTATACAGCCGGAAAGTAATGTTAAGACTTCTTTCTGAACCGGTACTTTCTTTCAAATAAAGAATAACTTCGTTGTAATGATTATCAATGATCTTCTCCTCTCCCCAGATTTGTTCCCAGGATTCATTGACACTTCGGACTTTTCTGTCAAGGAGAATAAAGTTTGAATCAAGAGCAGGAAGTCCCTGTAAACGGAATCCCATTTGCGACTCAAGAACAATCGGTTTTCCGTTAAGATTTAACTTGTATGTCGGCTTTCCGAGATTAAGATCAAAAATAAGCTGAAGCCTGCTATCGGGAGAGCTTATGGCAATCTCATTCCATTCCTTTTTGCATGAAAAAAGCATTGAAACAATTAATAAAACTTGTAGTAGAAGTTGGATTTTCATATTCTGATCGTGTTGCAATTCCTGATTTATTGTATGGAAATTAATAAATATTCTGCAATGTTTCCTGAAATTTAAAAAAATAAAAAGCCAACTCAAATTGAATTGGCTTCTTTTGCTAACCTCCTAACTTATTATCAGCAAAGCTTAGACATTACTAATTCTTTACTCAAACTTCCTGTAAATTGTTTTTGAAATAACGACTCATGGCTTATGAAAAAACTTATCACCTTATTGAATATGACAATAAAAACTGCAATTACACTTATTTTATAAGGGTAAATTGATATTTTTATATTTCATGCTAACCATTAATTAAATGACAAAGCTAAAACTACTATTCCTGGCAGGCATTTTTTTTATTCATGGAGATCGTCATTTGGTCTGCCAGACAACAACCTTCGAAAACTTCAGTTTTTTGTTTATGACAGACATTCATCTTGAGTACGGAAAGGGAGCTATCGATGGGTTTAAAAAAGCAATTGACACGGCCAATAAGCTGGACGTTGATTTTGTTTTAACAGGAGGCGATTTGGTAGCTGATGCTTTGGAAGCGAAACATAGCCGGGCGGATTCTTTGTTTTCATTATATGCTCAAACCAGTGAAGCATTTAATATGCCCTTGTACAATACAGTCGGGAACCATGACTTGTATGGTTTGTATGAAAAAAGCGGAGCAGATTCCTTGAATCCCGATTACAATGACGGCATGTACAAAAGATATTTTGGCAAAACATATTATTCATTTGATCATAAAGGCTGGCATTTTATTGTGTTGAATTCAATCGCGAAGGCCGGCAATAAATACAAAGGATTCATTGATGATGTTCAAATGCGATGGCTGGCGGGCGACCTGGAAAAACTCGACAAATCGACACCAGTCATTATCTCTACACACATTCCGTTTATAACCACCTATGGCCAATTGCTGAACGGAGCCCTTTCTGCAAACGATGAATGGTCGGTTATTACAAATTCGCAGCAAATACTGAAAATGCTGTATCCTTATAATGTGAAACTTGTATTACAGGGACATTTGCATATCATAGAGTACATATATTTACAAAACAAAATTCGGTTCCTGGTGGGCGGAGCGGTTTCTGCTCATTGTTGGAAAGGATCCAATATGGGAATGGAAGAGGGATTTATGAAAATCGATATACGGGGAGAAGATGTCTCGTGGAATTATATAGATTTTGGCTGGGAAGCCATAGAATAGCGTGTGAGTTATGGTATTACTCATCGGGAAGACCATCGATTCTTTAAGGTTGAAACATTTTTCATGTCTGCAATTCACTAAATCCTGAACGATGGTGTAAAAAGAACTATAGATAATACATTTCAGAAAAAAGAAAAAATTCTGAAACAGCAATGAAACTGCAGCAAAGGGAGTAATCTATATTTTTTTTATTTGTTTTTGTTTCCGGATGTACTTAAGCCAAAGGGTAAATACAAGGGACAAAAACTTACAAAGCTCGTAAGTACAAATATACCAGCAAGAACCAACAACACGACAGCCAGAGTTCCGGTTATTGTATTAGTAAAATAAAGAACTGCAATAATTGCAGCAACCATCAGCCTTATAATTCTGTCTGCTGCTCCCATATTCCTTTTCATAAAGTATAATTTAATTGAACAAATATTGAGTGACAACTGCAATTGTTATGACAATTGCAATACATATCATGCATACTAACACTGTTTTGAAAAATTTGTTCATGACAATACTCAATGATGTCTGAGGTTGCTTACAATGGTTAAAATAAGACGATATATAATTTATATTGCTAAATGATGAAATACCAGCAGGTATTGACTCTTTTTTATAATCATGAAAAACATTATCTCGCCATTTCTTTTATCTCATCAAAATTGCCCATTACCTTCTGTATCATCAGTAACCTTTGATTTATATTTATCAACCTTGATTTTATGCGTACAGGTTTCAATATATCCAGTTCCTTATCTGAAAGTACCGCGTATTTATTCATTACTTCAATTTTTGTGACAACAAATGAGATGGCCTGTAATATATTCTCATAGAGGAAACTCTTGTTGGCCTTAACCTCTGTTCCTTTTGGTGTTGTTCTTACAAGTTCCTGTGCCTTGTTATCTACTTTTCCTTTCTTTTTGAGTTTATCATACAATTGGGTATTGGAACTATCCTTTGATTTATAGAATATGCTTTCGGCCATATCGGTCCGGAGCAGTTTAAGAATTGTCTTTACTTTATCATCATTTACCTTAGTATTTACAAAACTTTCAAAATTTATTGTTTTAAATACTTCAAGATTGTTGTCGATCTCGAGATATAGTAAGCGCAGGTATGCCGTGATATCCTGTTTTATTTTCTGATACTTTTCAATTTTTTCAATAACAGTATCAATAAATTCAATGGATTTGTTTCCAATATGTATTCCTGTTTCAATGCTTTCCATCATGAATGATTGTTTGTTTGTTTGTTTCTGTATGCCTCTGACAGGGTATAAAATTATATATAATTGATCTTAATCTTCTTAAGAAATTTTTCTTCCAGCAAAAGGGCGATGCGTTTTACCACTGTTCGTCGTATTTCCAGATCCATGCCTGAACGGGGATCCTGGTGAGCCGGATTAATTGTTGTACCGACCAGGAACCAGATTTCGTCACTTTCAAGTATATGATTTACAATCAGGTCAGCAGGTCCTTTCCCCGGTTTGTATTTGTTATTATACCTCACCAAGATCTGTTCTGCTTTGTTCAGTGTTAGGATTCCTTCTGTATAGAGATCTATGCCTTCCATATACGATAAGGGGGGAAGATCGGGATCGGTGAATTCCTGGCCGTTTTGAATTTTGATATTCAGTTCGCGGGCTACAATATCGCCTGTTGTGGCTCCCATAATTATTTTCTTTCCCTTAAAAGATTCAACCATTTGTGCCATTTCCGAATCACGACTTTCTTCGTAGGGAGGGCCTGTACAGATAAGCAATTCACGGGGTTCCCGGAAAAATACTATACCGCAGGAAGAATCGTCTTTGGCCTGAAAACCATCGTTGCGGTATGCTGTATGGATAATTTTTACAGCAAGCTCATGTGCTGAGATCTGAGGATTTCTTTTTATCATATCAATGGTGAAACGCTGGAGATTATCATTTCCCCAGCCAAACGGATATTGAGGTGTACCTAATCCCGATTGAGTGATCCCGTCGGTTGAAAACACCAGTCGATCGTTTTTCTGTGCCTGAAATGTGGCGAGTCGCAGTTTTTTACCGGCATTATGTTCGCCCTTTAGTACAATCGTTGTACGCTTCAATTCCAGCAGATTGTTTTTGCGAATTAAAAAGCATGGCGGATTATCATATTCAAGGATTTGTACTTTGCCATTGTAATCAACCTCGATAATAGTAAATGTGGAATAGTTCATTTTTCGGTCACTGCATTCCGGAAGGGTTTTCATAATAATCTCCGCAGTTTTTTCCGGTTCGCGGTGCTCACGTGTGAAATTCAGAGCCATGGTAGCCGTAAGGGTGGCCAAAACGCTGGCTTTTACACCGTGCCCCATACCGTCTGATAGTACAAGAACAATAAGGTTTTCTTCTTTCACCAGGCCTTTAAGAAATACATCACCACAAATACGTTCTCCTTCATAATTTTTTTGCTGACAATCTGCTTCTATGAAAAACCTTTCGGTCATACGTAGTAGAATATATGCTTATTTGGTTCGTTTCTCCTGTTCGTAAAACTTGATCACCGAATTGAGCATTTTTTCAATATCCGATGCTCCTTCTCCAAGTAAAAATCCAATTTGCTGAACCATTTCAAGGTTTTTATCGATGACTTCCGATACCCGTTTGATAACTTCGGCCCGTTGAACTTCAGGAGCTTTCATATCGCGTATAATACCTCCTGCTACCTGGTTATTGATTATTGGAAAAACAGACAAGTTCAGGATTTTATCTTTGTGGATTACATCGCGTGAATCGATTGATTCCGAATCTGTCAATACATAGGAAAACAAATTGTAGATATCAGGTGCGAAAAGCTTTTTCAGATCGGCACCCACAAGACCCGGTATTATCTCACTGATCTCTTCGGCTTCTTCACCCAAAATAGTGCAAAAAACACTGTTGGCTTTCACTATTTTTAATTTGTAATCAACAATCACTATGCCAGCTCTCAATTTTTCAAGCATTGCATTTGTTAATTCCGATGCTTGTCGCGCTGAATCATGTTCCGTTTTAACTTTTGCTTCGGTTTCCCGAAGCGTCTGACGGGTTATGGCCAGCTTTTCATTCAACTCTTTTAGTGTTTCATTGAATGTTTTGCTGTGACTAAGGGCAAAAGTGGAGCACATTTCCGGTATGACAATTCCTTTTGCCATATCTATGGCAAATTCACGGCACGAGTTATACCCGCATTGGTTGCAATCAGAAGTATCCTCAGCCTTTTTACCCATTAATTTAAGTGCCTTTTGAATTTCTTCTTCTGAGGGGTCAGGCAAACGCTGATCGTTCGCTTTAAATTTACGATCAAAACTCAGCAGACTGTAATTTTCCAGGTCCTGGTACCATTCGGCTCTGAAAAAATTTGAGATTCTTTTGTTGGCATATTTGATTACAAGATGTTCTTTAAACAGGCGATTTCCCTTGTTGGAAATACCGGGGCCTGTAAGGGAATTGCCATAATTCACATGGATATGACGGTGTATAACTTTAACATTGTGTTCAAACTCTTCAATGGATTCAACCATGGCCTTTTTGCCTTCAATACTGATCACATGTGTTGTTAACAGGTTCTCATCTATTTCTGCTGCCTGTATCAGTCCGTTACGCAAAGGATAAAGCGATCCTTTAAATCCCAAAGGTGTATCGAATACTGAAAAATCCACGTTGTTTTCATTGATATCAAACTCTTCAAAGAGATGGCGGAGTTCAGGAAATGAAAGAACACAATCGATTTGTCCATCACCGCGATATAATAATGCTTCATCTTTGCTGGCGATTTCAGGCCCAATATAAATAACATTGATTTTTTCCTTGTGTTTTGTCCTGACAACCTTTGTCATGGCAATTTTTGGAGAAACGAAAGGAACAAGATTTGGAATAAGCTTTGGATGGTATTTTTCTACAAAACTCACAACCACCGGGTCACACGAAGTGATATAATACCTGCCTTTAAAATCGTTGAAGAAATTCATGTATTTGTTGGCCACAATGTCTACACCAAATGAGGTTTCATAAACATGATCAATACCAAGCGACTTGATCATGGCCACGAATTTCCGGTAATCAGTAATATCATTGAATTCTGCAGATATACTGGGCGATGTAATTGCTATTTTCTTTTCTTTTGAACTAAGTATGGTCTTTGCATCATCGATGGATGAACGATATTGAATAGCTTTTGGAGCACAGGCGTCAATGCAGTCTCCACAACCTATGCATCTGTTTTCATCAATTTTTGGGGCTTTTGAATCAGAAATGGCACGAATAGCTTTGACCGGGCATATTTTCACACAAAT
Source organism: Bacteroidales bacterium (assembly GCA_016935615.1). Classification (GTDB taxonomy): domain Bacteria; phylum Bacteroidota; class Bacteroidia; order Bacteroidales; family UBA10428; genus UBA10428. Next base: position 7,454 of record JAFGQO010000108.1, on the reverse strand, counting down.
AAAACAATTGGTGCATCTTTCGTCTTTAATACTTACTAATGGATCCAAAGGCTTTTATTTTTAGAAAGAGTTAAAAATAATTCAAAATGAGTAGAATTTATATATTCTACCATCTTGGCAAATGTGATCTAGTCCAGGTCTTTTAGTCCTTCATCCAGTATTTTTTCAATACTGTCTTTGTCGATTTTTTCAAACAGTTTGTCTCCAATGCATAGATTCGGGCCCTGACTGCAATTGCTCATGCAATGATCACCAATAAATAGTACTTTGTCTTCCAGGCACTTACGGGAAATGTATTTTTTTATTAATGGAATGATCTCCTGATTACCTCTGGCGAAACATGAACTTCCAAGACATAATGTTATTTTTCTCTTCTTAAACATGATAAGAATTGTTTCAGGGCAATTAATATAAATATTTTTGTTGTGATAGAAGCATACTCGTAGCATTATTTATTTAAAATATTCATCCGGTTGGAAATAATAATCTGAATATTGAAATCATTTTTTTTATTTTTACTTCTTTATGAAGCGACCTATATTAAGAAAAATAATTAAGCTTCCCGAAAAAACTGTCGAGAGGCTAAGTGAATACCGGCGGACTCTGTTCAATTGTCTGGACGATGGCCTTACCCATGTCTTTTCGCATGAGTTGGCCGATATGCATAATATAACAGCAGTACAGGTTCGACGTGATATTATGTTTATTGGATATTCAACTTCCAACAGAAAAGGCTATAATATTCAGGAGCTAATCAGGGTAATCAGTGAAATTATTGATCCCGGTGAAATAATCAATGTGGCAGTAATCGGACTTGGAAATTTAGGGAAGGCTATTTCTACCTATTTTATCGGGAAACGGCCTTTGCTTAACCTGGTTGCAACCTTTGACCTGGATCCCAAAAAAATAGGAAGTGAGATACAGGATATAGAATGTTATTCCATTGACAGGCTTCATGAAATTGTTACCAACAAAAACATTACCATTGCGATTCTTACAGTACCCGTATATTCTGCCATGGATATGGCCAAGGCACTTGTACAGGCCGGCATCAAAGGCATATTGAATTTTACCACTGTGAATTTACGTGTTCCCGATCATATTTTTCTTGAAGAATATGATATGATCACATCCATTGAAAAGGTAGCTTACTTTGTAAAAAACAAGACGAATAAATAATCGGATGACTCTGACTTTTTATGCTCCTGTTCTTTTTGTAAAAGACATTGAACTTTCAAAAGACTTTTACATTCATATGCTGGAACAGGAAATAGAATACGATTTTGGAACGAATATCACTTTCAGAAGCAAGGTTTCTCTATGGGAAATAAATCCCGATTCAGAGATTGATACAGTGAAAGGAAGTTCTTATAACGGAAATACATTTGAATTGTATTTTGAAACTGAACATATCGAAAGTGCTGCTCGCAGGTTAAGGTCACAAAAAATAGAATTCCTGCACCATTTGAAAACAGAACCATGGGGTCAGAAAACATTTCGCTTTTTTGATCCTGACCATCATCTTATTGAGATAGGTGAAAGCATGGATACTTTCGTTCATCGCATATTTCAGGAAACGGGCTCCCTCAAAGCAACAACACAAAAAACAGGTATCCCTGCAGAAGTGATACGTACGATTTTAAAAAAGAAGCCTATTGAATAAGTATACCGCCCCTGTTCTCTATTTCTGCCATCAACAATTCATTGTTTATAAGTTCCGCTTCTACAGTGAATACGGCTGTTGAATCATCCTGTGAGAGGATCATCTTTTCAATGCCCTCCAGTTGAAAGATCATTCGCCAGATCGAATCTGAAATGACACTGTCTTCCAATCCAGCGACTTTGTATCTGTAAGTAACGAGTCCTTCTTTTTCCGAAATGACCGTTTCAGTCTGGCTTGTTCTTTTTTTACACGAAGAAGCCAATACCAGAGCAAGAGCCAGGAATAGAATCCCAAGTTTTTTCATTTGTATAATTCTTTAATTAAAGTTCTTACAATTCTGAGGTATATACTAGTAACTCATGATAGCGATATTTGTTGTTCTGATTTATTCATCGTGATGAAGCATTTATAGATTCTTTATTCGGATACTTTTTTATAAACCCAAAAATAAGATTCCTATTCCACTTAGCAAAAGCATTGCTCCTGCTATGGCATGAGTATATCTTTCAAACTTGTTCAATCTGACAAGGTTGATCCCTTTTTGTAAAATCAATACCATGGCGATCATGGTAGCTATCGTTACAACAGAAAACACAATGGATACAATAACTGCTTCTGCAATGCTCCCACGATGTTCGACAGCAGGATAAATAATAACAGGTATCAGCGGTTCGCAGGGACCAAGAACAAAAATAACAAACAAGACCCAGGGGGTTATATTTCTTGGATTATTCTTATGTTCATGACAGTGCTCGCTTTTATGGACTTTCTCATTCTGATGAGTATGCTGATGCTCGTGAACTATTCCTTTGTCATGAATATGAAGGTGCTTATGTGATTTGTTTTTACAGGCCTGATACAACCCCCAGAACATGTAAATCATACCAAAAAATGCAAAAGCCCATGCTGCCCAATTTCCTCTTACAGATTCAATATTTGTCAGTCTGGTGACCCCAACACCAAGAGCAATACCTGCAAAGCCCAGAGCAACTGAGCTTAACACATGTCCCAGACCGCAAAGTATGGTTATGAAAATAGTCTTACGCTGGTTCCAGTTTCTGGCGCGGGCCATAAAAACAAAAGGAATGTAATGATCCGGTCCCAGGAAAGTATGAACAAACCCCAGACTTGCTCCAAGTCCTGAAAAATATAGTATTTGCTCTGTTATCATAAATAGTCTATTTGTAAGTGTATTTGTAGAAATGTATTATTTTTCCGTTCTCGTTGTATTTAATTTCTCCGCTTAAAATTTCTGAGGCAGTATAGTTGAAATCATAGTACCTTACTTTTGCACCTGAAGGATAAAATTTCTCGATAGTCGTGAGATTTCCATCCTGGTCGTAAGCGAATTTCAGGTAATACATTTGCCTGTTATGATCATTCAGGAATATTTCTGATTCAATTCTATGCTGATCGTCTCTGTGAATCACTTTTTTGTATTCCAATATATTGTTGCCCTTAAAAACTTGTTCTTCAGTGATATAACCATTTGTGAGATCAGTATAGCAGTGTATAATTTTCTTTTTTATGCTATCGGGTGAAAACATAATTCGTCTTATAAATATGTTTTGTTCAATATTCGCTTCACAGGTGGTTTTTGAGACTATGTATTCAAATGAATTGTAAACAGTTTTTTCAATCAGAAAACCTTCGTGATCGTATGTGTATAGAGTTTTTCCAAGCAATTCTCCCCTGCCTGTAAATTCTGTTTCAGAGAGAAGAGAATTACAGGAATCGTATTTGTATACAACAATTGATCTGATAAAACCATTCTCATCGAAGGAGGATGTTTCTTTTATTCTGCCAATTCTGTCGTACCTGATTTCACCTGTTTTATAATGGTTTGATGTAACATTGCCATTCATTATACTATATTTCCACTCATCCCTTTGCGCAATGCCTGCATCTGAAATCATTCTCATTTCCTGCTCATATTCCTTTTTGTCTGCAGGTGTCCCGGGATATTCCTGTGCCTGAACCGGCATCACAAACATGAGGTATGGAAGCAGAACCGAAGGAAATAATTTTTGCATTTTAGCTGGTCAATTGATTAAAAATTGCGGTGAGTGGATTTCATGTAAATTCAATACTAAGTGGCACGAAAATAAAAAAAGCACCCCCGTTTTTCTATAAAAAACGGATTTTCAGGCTCTGCTCATCACAAGTTTTCCATGCTTTACTCCTTTCAGGGCAATGAGTTTGTCTGCCAGATAGGTAAGTTCTTTAGCCTGTCCTTTCACAGCGATAGTTTCAAGGCACAGATCATGATCGAGGTGTATATGCTGTGATGATAGTATCAGATGATGGTACTCATGTTGTATTTCGTTGGCTTGTTTTGTAATATCATTTTTATGATGATCGTAAACCATTACAACTGCACCTGCCACTTCGTTATTGCACATCCATTTTTTATCGATTGTATGTTGCTCAATCAGATGTCTGATGGCCTGGGATCTGTTAGGAAACTGATTGTCTGAAACGTATGAATCCAGCATGTCCAGAATATCCTCTTCCAGTGAAACTCCAAATCTGCGTACTGCCATAATAAGTTATTTTTATAAATGAATTACATCTCCGACCCGGGGAACTTTGTACATTACTTTTTTCATATGTTTTTCTTTTGCGGTTTCATTGGCCCATTTTTCCAGTAAATTGCTATCCAGGAGTTCTTTATCATAATTTATTTTATCATAGTAGCCAAAATAATGCATCAGATATACTTCCGGTATTTTCAAATATTCATTCAAATCAAGGATTGTGTGAGGCAGCTCCTTTGTTTCCTGCCAATCGGTCAGAAATTCATCAAAATACGTTTTGTTTTTATCTGTTGAATTCCTGGACAGGTGCGGAGCAATCAAATGTTCAATTTTTGTTTTTTTGAACCATTCCTTTAATTTTTCAGAATACTCTTCTGATGGCAAAATATGTGACACAAAGCTGGCGTGATTTGACAACGGATCAGGAAATCTGTTGTTGGCATCAATGAACATGACGGAAGCTCTGCCAATGGAATGATAGTCTTTTTTGCGAAGCAATGGACACAGCATATCACCGGTAATTATTAACGGATGAAATCCATCCCCTTCAAAAAACAACAAGGATGCGCCCTTTGCATTTTTACCATGATATACCGGGAATGCCGTTATTTTCGTATTTCCTGCTTCTTTAACGGATGTTTTCCGGCCCGGAATAAGTTCGATGTGTTCAATGGCATTTTTCAGGTATGGGAATAGTCGTAAGAAATCATGCCAGACTCCCATAGTTGAATACAAAGGGTATTTTTTTGTTTTCCTGTATTTATAATGAAAGCTTTGCACAATCCAGTCGACCCCCAGTACATGATCGTTATGTGCATGAGTGAGCACAATGGCTTCAGGGATCCTGTTCCCGTTTTGAAGTATGTAAGGAACTGTATTGTGTCCTGCATCTACAAGGATTTCCCAAAGCTTGTTCTTTGGCGGATTTCTTTTGCTTCCGATAACAGAAAAAGAAACACTGGAAAGGTTTTCGGCACTAAAGGGTGTATAGAAAGGATGCTGACTTTCCACCAATACAGGCCATGCAGGTCCCCTTCCGTTTATTCTTACTACTACATTCATTTAGAAGATCAAAATTTATTTATTACTACTAAGATAGTTACAAAATCTTATTCATAAGAATCTTTCGGATTATTGTCATGACTGTTGAATTGTGGGATCGTGTAATTCTTTACAATAAAGGTAACAGAATTATATTTGACTGGATAAACCTTTGCTATGAATAGATCTTAAAAACAGATCATGACTGGTAAGAAGGCTTTAGTTGTTGATCATTATGAAAAAATCAAACAGAAAATTAATGCCGGTTATCCTGCGAGGTGAACAATTGTTCTTTTTTCTGATTCCATATTTATTTTTTTATTTTGCCACCGGAAATTTCTTAAACTTAAATTTTTAGTAATATTGGAGTCCTGATATGAATTCCGATAATAAAATACCAAGGGAGTAAAATGGAAGACACAGATCACAATGGATTTGACAATGAGAAATACCTCCGGGAGCAGACATCTGCCATTCTTGAAAGAGTGAACCGTTTCAACCATAAACTGTACCTGGAATTCGGAGGCAAGATCTTATACGACTATCATGCATCAAGGGTATTGCCGGGATTTGATCCGAATGTGAAGATGCGGCTTTTGCAAAAGCTGAAAGACAAGATTGATGTAATTTTATGTATTCATGCAGGCGCTATTGAAAGAAAAAAAGTCAGGGCGGATTTTGGGATTACTTACGATGTGGATACTTTAAAAACCATTGACGATTTCAGGGAATGGGGCATAGATGTTACAGCGGTGGTCATTACCCGTTATCAGGATCAATCGCCTGCAAAGGCCTTTAAGAACAAACTCGAGTTAAGGGGAGTAAAAGTATATTTGCATTATCCCACGAAAGGATATCCTACAGATGTGGATCTGATTGTAAGTGATCAGGGGTATGGAGCAAACGAATACATCAGGACCACAAATCCCATTGTGATAGTTACTGGTCCCGGGCCAGGCAGCGGGAAGCTTGCCACCTGTCTGTGCAATCTTTACCATGAATATAAAAACGGAGTCAAGGCAGGATATGCAAAATTTGAAACATTTCCAATCTGGGACATACCTATTGATCACAAGGTAAATATTGCCTATGAAGCTGCTACTGTTGACCTGAAAGATGAAGTGCTGATTGATGAACATCATTTGCAAGCCTACAACATTAAAACTGTGAATTATAACCGTGATATAGAAGCGTTCCATTTACTGAAAGGGATCATTGAAAAAATAACAGGTAGTGAGTCTTTGTATCAATCTCCTACGGATATGGGAGTAAACCGTGCAAGTTCGGGCTTTGTGAATGAACGTATTATCACGGAAGCATCGCATCAGGAGATTATCCGTAGATACTTCCGGTGCGCCGTGGAATATGTGATGGGTCTGGTAGACAAAGACACACTTAACCGGACTGTTAAAATCATGAACAAGGTTGACGCAAAAGTTGAAGATAGAAAAGTGGTATTGCCGGCAAGAGAAGCTGCAAAAGACGCTGAAAAAAGCGGAAAAGGCAATGAAGGGATCTATTGCGGAGCCTCTGTTGAATTGCATGACGGGACAATTGTAACAGGCAAAAATTCACCCCTCATGCATGCCTCCTCAAGTCTGATTTTAAATGCTACCAAGCACCTGGCCGGAATTCCGGATAATATGCACATTTTGCCGGAAAACATTATTGATTCGGTGGCCTATTTAAAGAAAGATATATTGAATGGCAAAATGGTTAGTCTCGATGTGGAAGAAACATTGATTATGCTTGGTATTAGCGCTTTATCCAATCCGGCAGCGCAAATGGCATTGGAGAATCTGAAATGGTTGCGTGATTGCGAAGTACATCTTACCCATATTCCGCCACCGGGTGATGAAGCAGGATTGCGGAAATTACAGGTAAACCTGACATGCGATCCGGAATACTCAAGCAAGAGCCTTTTTATCAACGAATGAGTGATGATGTAATCATGCAATTGCGGAAGGTATCCGATCAAAAATACCCCGTTCGGCAGCGCACAACAGGTGCAATAAATTGCCTTTACTGGCGGATACAGATCCCCGATAAAAGATCCCGCAAAATCGAGTATACGTAATACAACAATGAACCGGCAGCCGAATTATCCTATATTATTCTCAATAAAATCAATCAGCTCATTGTAAAGCATTTGAACAGGCAATCCCATGACGTTGTAAAACGATCCTTCAATTTTTTCTATACCGACATAACCT
>JAFGQO010000107.1 GCA_016935615.1 Bacteroidales bacterium | reverse complement strand
CTCATAGATTGTATAAATCATAATAATCATAGTCATAAGAGATAAAATTGGAGAAATATATCCTCCAAAACTGCCCCAATCAGAGGGATTCTTTGAAAGATAACCCTCTTTGAAATTCCAGAAATAAAGTATGAGTAGGAAAATCGCTATCATACCAATGAAGGCAATCAGGTATATCAACTTGTTATTTTCTCTCTTCATCTATGGTAGTTCGTTTTTTTTGTATAGTGTACAACTCTTTAATAACTTCACCTGCAAGAATTTCTAAAGGTAAGCGTTATAACCCATTTCCAATGGGTAAACCTTACTTTTTGAGGTGCTGGTTATACCACGGACGGTCGCTGATACAAATGCAATCATTTTACTAAAAATCCAAATCATCCAACGGATTATGTATTATCCCTATTGATTTCCGGCTGATATGCGTATATATCATCGTTGTCTTAGGATCCTTATGCCCCAGCATTTCCTGAATATACCGCAAATCCACGCCGTTCTCCAATTGATGAGTGGCAAAAGAATGTCGCAGAGTATGCACAGTGGCATTTTTCCTGATTTCCGCCTTTTTCATCGATACCTTGAGTATTTTCCTGATACTCGATGCCGAATAGTGCTTTCCCCCCACACCATTGAATAAATATACCTCCGGCTTGTATTTTTCGACGTATTCCTGCAACATCATTAACAATCGCCTCGACAGATTGACCAAACGGTCCCTCCTGCCTTTGGCACACCGTATATGAATAACCATACGCCCCTGATCAATATCTGTTATCTTCATGGCAATGGCCTCGCTTATTCTTAAGCCTGCCGAATATATAATCGCAAGAATTACCCTGTGTTTTATATTTGTGGTGCACTTCAGGATTTTCTCAACCTCCTCTTTCGAAAAAACCTGTGGCAAATAATGCCATTTTCTCGGCCTTTCAAGTATCTCCAGGTTAATCTGCCTGTTTTTCGTTTTTAAATAAAACAACTTAATTGCATTGATCAGTATATTCACCCCTGAATCCGATGCATGCCTCTCATCTAAAATCAAAGCACAATATTCCACAATATCCTGGTTGCTGATCTGATCTGTACTTTTTGACCGGAAATGCAAAAAAAGTCTTTGCATAGCATGAACATAAGAACGAATAGTGCTATCGCTGTAATGCCTGCTCTTTAAATAGAGCTTAAATTGCCGAAGTGCCTGCAATTGTTCATCACCGGGCTGTGCCACGTATTTCGTATTCTTTTCTTTCCATGTTATGACCACGTTCATGTCGCATACAACAGCTTTCAGCTTTTGCTCAGCATTCTCACTATAAGGAATATGCCAGCAATGCATGGTCGCACTCCAACGACAACCTGCAATAGTGCGCAGACAATCAAGTAAGGCCTCATCATAACCAAAAATAAGCTGAATCCTTTTTTCTCCCCTGTGATTACAGGAGCGTAAAGTGAGCTTCTTTTGTTCCGCCTTATAAAATTGTATCATCTCATACTCCATCAGTTGGTCTGAAGTAACAATCTGTTCAATAGGGTATATTTCCATAAACATTTGTTTTGCTTGTTCAAAGCTCCGCTCCGTCACTCCCGGAGAGGATAACTGAAAAAATTCGTCTGGCCGTCCCTCCTGATCCCCAGTCCGTAATATTAAAACGCGCTATGCCATAACTTTAAATACAAAAAAATATGCCCCGGCTTATAAGTCAATCGAACATTATTAATTTCCCTAACCAATATCTCCCCTCTTAAAACTCCGGTTAACCGGTTTAACATAGCCAAATGATCGTATTATAATCATTATAACCGATTGAAAATATAGTATAAAATTTCAACAAAACCAAAGTGAAAATGAAGTACCGGAATTCATTTCATCCTGTTATGCCCTGTAATCCCTTAAAAACATTTGTATTCTGTCTCTCTTAACAATGACATGGCAGCCGGTTATAACGGCACATATTCAACTCCCCCGGTACCTGAGGGTGAATAAGCCTTTTTAATGGGTTATTTTGGAGTCAGTTAATTATTGATTTGTGTTTTTCGCACGATTGTTTTATGCAGCCTTTATTGATGCTGTGGCCTTAACAGATCGTTAACTGTTTTTACCGGGTTAAAAGTTTCCATCGGCACTTCCACCATCAGCGTAAGCCAGTCGGCCATGGCACCGTTCCAGAGTCCGGGCAATTCCAGTGCTTTTAAGTCTCTTCCGTCTTTTGATTTTTTTGAAATGAAACAGGTATTGCGGTCAATATAATCCGGAAGGTGGAACTTTTCTCCCCTGAAATTCTTTGTACTGCAAACCAGGTCAACAGGGTTAAAATGAGTGGATCTTTTAAAGATCTCTGCCTGTTTCGCATCGAAATGGTCAACCTGCGATGATTCCACGATCTGCAGACTGAGATCGCCTTTGCTGTTGTGTGCCCAGAAAGGCCCTCCTCCGGGCTCACCAAGATTTTTCACCACACCGCACACCCGTATCGGGCGGTTCAGTATTTCCCTGAACTTCTGAACACATGCCTTTGCATCGGTAAAAACCGGTTTCGAGGCCGGAATATAATACAATATGCCTGTAATAAGCTTATACATTTCCTGCAATCGTTTCTCCGGTGGAATCCCTGCATCCAACTCATTTAAAAGTTTAAACACCTTCTTTTGTGTTTCGAGAAGAATTCCTGCCAGCGCTTTTTTATACCGGATGGTGGGTGAATTCAGTTTCTCAGGGACCACATTGTCAATATTCTTTATAAATATGATATCGGCATCCAGCTCATTCAGGTTGTCGATCAAAGCCCCGTGTCCGCCCGGACGAAATACTATACTGCCATCGTTTTCCCTGAAAGGCTGATTATCGGAATCAACGGCTATTGTATCTGTCGAAGGTTTCTGAACAGAGAAACTCACATCAAGAACGATTCCGTTTTTCTGCTCATATACAGGCCGGATAGTATGCAACAACTTCCTGAACTCCTCCAGGTGTTCGGGCGATACGGTAAAATGCAAAGTAACTTTTCCGTCTTGTGTTTTCGCATATTGAACAGCTTCTCTTATATGCTCTTCAAAAGGTGTTCTGCTATCTCTTTCATAATGGTGGAACTGAAGCAATCCTTTTGGAAGGTTTCCATAATTCAATCCTTTTTCAGTAAGAAGGTATTCCAGGATCTTCTTGTATTTTTTTTCATCCGGCAATCCATTGAGTGATTCGCCTTTATCCCTGATTTTTCTTTCCAGTGCGCTATAAAAAGCAAATTTGCGCAGATTTCCGAAAAAAGTTATAATAAACTCATTCTCTGAATCGGTTTGTTCATCTGCCGAATCCATAAACTCAAACAATGCTTTGAACATCCTGCTTGCAGCTCCCGAGGCAGGAACAAATTTAATCTTTTGAATATTGCCGGCTGAATCGAAATCAGAAATATACCTGTCAATCTCTTTATTATCCGGGCAAATGATGCCGTCGCCAATTGACGCCGGCCGATTCAGTTTCATTGGTGCAATTCCCTTCCTGAAAACAGACAATTGCCATTGCAACTGCTCATCGGAAATACCTTTTTCCTGAATTTGTCGGATGTCTTTATCACTGAACATAGGCTTTTATTACACGTGTTTAACTGTATACGGTCAGCACAAGCCGGCGCGAACCTCCACGGTTCCTGAATTCACAAAAATAAATGCCCTGCCAGGTTCCCAGGTTCAGCATGCCGTTGGTTATGGGTACAGTAATGGTCTGTCCTATGATGGATGCTTTCAGATGTGCCGGCATATCATCCAAACCTTCCAGGGTATGAGTAAATCCTGAGTAGTTTTCCGGAATAAGATCATCCAGAAAAGTCTCAAAATCGGCACGTACGGAAGGATCTGCATTCTCATTCAATGTAATCCCTGCTGAAGTATGTTTCACATGAACGTGTAACAATCCGCGGTCGGGGAGTTCACCCAGATGACTTGTGATCAAAGAGGTTATCAGATGATATCCCCGGCTATACCCCTGCAGTGTTATTTCTTTTTGTGTTATCATTTCCTGAATACAGCATAACAATTTACAAGTTAGACTTGTTTTTCATTTTAACCAAATTTAACATCATGTGTTCAGTTAAAAGGAACAAAAGTATATCAAAATAATTACCTTTGGAAGGTTTGGTAAACAAGCAAAGGCAAACTATGAAGAAGATCCTGCTTCTTACTGTTCTCACAGCAATACACACAATTGTTATTCAGGCTCAGCTGTTTAAAGATAAGGATGAAAGAAATCTTGTGCAATTCACGGGTCGACTGACGGATGAACTTTTGCAGCCACTCCCCTATGCGCATATACTTATACTGAACAACTACCGGGGAACCATCACGGACCAACACGGGAAATTTACCCTGGTTACCCGTGTGAATGACAGCATCATGCTTTCAACCGTTGGTTACAAGCGTAAAATAATAACCGTCCCTGACAACCTGAAAGAACCATTCTTCACTCTTGACATTATTTTGCAGACCGATACGTTTATGATAGACGAAGTAGTGGTTTATCCCTGGAAATCGTATGAAGAATTTAAAGAAGCATTTCTTAACCTGAAACTGCCGGATGACGATATGGACAATGCACGCAAAAATATTGCCTTACTGAAAACTCAGATCATACTTGATGAAACTCCCAGCGCAAGAGCCAATTTCCAGCATATCCTGAATCAGCAATACCGGGAGACTTTCAACCAGGGGCAGTATCCTTCCTATCAGATCTTCAATGCCTTTGCATGGGCCGAGTTCTTCAAAGCACTGAAACGGGGCGACTTTAAGAAATATGAGAAAAAGGATGTGGAATTCCAGGAAATGGAAATTGAATAGTAGTCGCAAGTTCCATAAAAATCACTAGTCTAAAATCTCACTTTCTCACCTGATCAACTCATCAATTCATCAGTTATTGGTTATTGGAATTTGAGAATTGAAAATTCTTTGATATTTGTGATTTGTAATTTGGAATTTGCTTTTTTGGCTTATGTCTCCTCAAGAAAAGCTTGTATCTTCACAATTTTATTTTATTCTTTGAGTTTTTTTCAGGTAAGTGAATAGCTGAAACGAGTAATGAATCAAATCAGGTCAGGTCTAAATATCCTTTGTTTCTTTGTAACCATTATTTGCAGTGCACAACAAACTGCCACCATTAGAGGTATAGTGACGGACGAAGAAAGCAATGTTCTCTTTTCCGCCTCCGTGGGAATTGAAAATATGAGCATTGGAACCGTTACCAACGAAACCGGGGCCTATTCTCTCAAGGTTCCTGCCAATGAAGACCTGGTTTTCCTGGTATATTTCCTTGGATACGAAACATACAGAATTACTCTTCGCCTGCAGCCTGGTGAGATCCGTATCAGGAATATTCAACTGAAACAGGAAGTGAAAGAACTCGAGGATGTGGAAGTATTCGGTATAAAAGACCGTGAGAACACCCTCGTTCCCATTGATATCAAATCGCTTGACCAGTTGCCCAATCCAAGCGGTAATATTGAATCCATTCTGAAAACATTGCCGGGTGTTGTCTCAGGTAGCGAATTATCATCGCAGTATTCCGTTCGGGGCGGCAGCTACGACGAAAACCTGATCTATGTGAATGATATTGAAATATACCGACCCCTGCTTGTGCAATCTGCCCAGCAGGAAGGATTAAGTTTTATAAATCCTTCCATGATATCCTCCATCCAGTTTTCGGCTGGTGGTTTCGATGCGGAGTATGGAGACAAATTATCATCGGTGCTTGATATACAATATAAGAAACCTTCGGAGCTTGGAGGCTCCTTATCGGCCAGCCTGTTAGGCGGATCGGTCCATGTGGGAGGAAGTTCGAAGAATAAGAAATTCACACACAATACAGGAGTACGGTACAAAACCACAAAATACATCTTAAGTACGCTGGACACCAGAGGAGACTATAAACCTTCATTCACTGATATACAGTCTTTTCTTACGTACGACCTGTCAAAGACGCTGGAACTGGATGTATTGATAAATTATGCAACAAACAAGTTTAACCGGGTACCTGAAAACCGGAGCACAAACTTTGGTACCCTGTCACAGGGATTTAACTTCACTGTATTTTATGAAGGCCAGGAGATCGATAAATTCGAAACATACCTGGGAGCATTGTCTTTAAACTATCATCCGAATGATAAATTTTCAATGAAATTCATTGCTTCGGCATTCCGGTCAAATGAAGAGATCACATACGATATCCTGAAACAATACTGGATCAATCTTGCTACTCAGGGTTCCTCAGGCAAAAAGGACAGCCTGATCAATGTAGGCATAGGCACATCGCTTGACCATGCCCGTAACACCCTGGAAGCATCCATCTGTTCCTTTGATCTGAAAACAAGCTATTACTCAGGTGCCGGTGTAACCAGGTGGGGAATCAAACTGCAGCAGGAATTCATTGATGATAAGCTGAGCGAATGGCAGATGATCGATTCCGCTGGTCATTCCCTGCCCTATTCCGATGAAACCATTGAACTTAACTACGTTTCAAAATCAGCGAATTCCCTTAACAATTCAAGAATCTCAGGTTATCTTCAACATACATTTAATCTGTCCGGGCAAAGATCTGTCACCCGGCTTACACTGGGAGTGCGTGCTCAATACTGGACATACAATAAAGAGACTACCATAAGTCCCAGGCTAAACCTTACGATCACACCTGACAAAGCACCTAACCTGACATGGCATTTTGCCACCGGTTTGTACTACCAGCCTCCCTTTTACAAAGAATTGCGTGATCCTTACGGAAATCTATACCCCGATATCAAAGCCCAGAGAGCATTTCATGCAGTGACAGGAGCCGATTACAAATTCCGGGCCTGGGGTCGTCCTTTTGTTTTTACCACGGAGGTTTATTACAAATACCTGACACGACTCATTCCCTATAAGCTGGATGATGTAAGACTTCAATACCTTCCCATGTACAAAGCTAAAGGATATGCAACCGGTATTGATTTCAAAGTGTATGGAGAATTTGTACCCGGAACCGAATCATGGTTCAGTCTTTCCTTTTTATCAACAAAGGAAGATATTTACAACGATTATGTTGTCAATACCGACAATACGGTTTCTTATCCGGGATATTACAGTCGACCGACTGACCAGTGGATAAATTTTTCGCTTTTCTTCCAGGATTACCTTCCTTCCAATCCGAATTACAAGGTCCACTTATTGCTAATATACGGATCGGGACTTCCCTATTCCGGACCACTTTATTCACGTTCCGCCGATGTATACAGGCTTGGCCCTTATCGTCGGGTCGATATTGGTTTTTCACGCGCCATCATAAGGAAGCCGGAAAAAAAATACGGTGTAGAATCCATTTGGATCAGTCTTGAGATCCTGAATCTTCTGGATGCGCTGAATACCGTATCGTATGACTGGGTTCGGACGGTGGAAAGTGATATAGGTCTCAATGCATATTTTGCCGTACCGAATTACCTGACCCGGAGAAGCTTCAACCTCAAATTATCAGCAGGTTTCTAGCCGGTAAAATCGATGGATACCTGCCGGGTATTGCGGATGCTATGATCATAGATCAGTTAACAAGAGCCAATAGAGTTATCATTTGTATATTTGTCTCCGCAATAGTGTTTGATTGACTTGAAATAGCTATGCAGGAACTGTTTTATTACCTTGGTTCAGGTCTGTTTTTAGGTATTGTTGCCGGCATATCACCCGGCCCCCTGCTGCCACTTGTGGTTACGGAAACCCTGAAATACGGGCAAAAAGAAGGAATGAAACTGGCTCTTGCTCCTTTGATCACAGATCTGCCCATCATCCTGGCAGCTTATTTTCTCATCCGGAATTTTGCTGAGAACAACCTTCTTCTTGGCATAATTTCATTGCTGGGAGCTCTGTTTCTCCTGCTGCTGGCCTATGAAAATATCCGGTATAAACCTTCAGTAAAAAACAAACCGATCCAAAAACCAAGATCATTTCAAAGAGGTATTGTTGTCAATCTGCTGAATCCTCATCCCTATCTTTTCTGGATCCTGGTTGGTGCTCCTATCCTGGTAAATGCAAGCCGGGTATCATCATTCGCAATTGTTCTTTTCCTGGCAGGATTTTACATGATGCTGGTAGGTTCAAAAATTGTTTTTGCATTGCTTACCGGCAAAATGAAAAATATTCTGCAACAAAAAGCGTTTGTTTTATCCATTCGATCTCTGGGAATTGTATTGATCGTTTTTTCCGTTTTGCTTTTTAAAGAAGCTGTTCATTATATTCTGTAAATTGTATGTAAGTTTTTATTAAATTGTAAAGAAAATCTAACACTTAATTTTTAATGATTATGCGAAAGATCGTCCTGTTCATTGCTACCAGTATTGATGGTTTTATTGCCGGAAAAAACGGTGATACCGACTGGTTATATACCGACGGGGATTTTGGTTATAAGGAGTTTTATGATTCCATTGACACCACCATAATGGGGTATAACACGTATTATTTCATTAAACAATTTAAGCAGTTCCCCTATCCCGATAAAAAAAATTATGTTTTCTCACGCAGCAATCGCAAACCGGATGGAAATCCAATAGAAATTATTTTCAGCGATGTGGTCGAATTTACACGTGAATTAAGAAGCCGGAAAGGCAGGAACATCTGGCTGGTCGGCGGAAGCCAGATCAATTCCATGCTTATAAATGCCGGTCTGATTGATGAAATGATCATATCTATCCATCCTGTTGCACTCGGTCAGGGAATTAAACTATTCAAAGAAGACGATCTCAGGAATTTTCAGTTTAAACTCGTGAAACATCAGGTTTTTGAAAGAGGTCTTGTGCAACTTACCTATGATAATATATAATACAATTTGGTCTGCTATTATTAATTCACACTTATAACACCTCAAACTTCTTTAACAAAGTCGATACACCGGCAGCCGAGGTATGGCTGACTCTGAGAATATATGATCCGGACTGCAAATGTTCAACATTCCATCTGAACTGATATGTCCCTGCACTTTTTTTCTGATCCTGAAGACATGCTGCTTTTTTCCCGTCAATAGCAAATACTTCAATATATACATCGCCAGGCGTGTCAATTGAATATTCGAAAAACACAACATCTTCTGCCGGGTTTGGGTAACTGTAAATGGATGCTATTGAATTATTATTACGAGTATTCCGGATGAAATTTGGTTCTTCACCACCCGCAAATACACTTACCAATTCAATGCCGTCTCCTGTGCCCAAATTCCTCGTGTATTGTTTATCAGATATGTTATTCCAATGCTCATAAACACCAAGTGACCCTACAGGTGAATTGTGATCGGCATGGTCGGGATCATATTCAATACCACTTGGCCAATACGCCGGATCGGCGGCCTGAAGGATATAATCATCAACACCAACCCAGAGCGGAAAATCATCCCCTTCATGATAGGTGTCTCTATAGTCGGTATTGTTGTATTCATTGTACAAAAAGTCATACCCAACCGATTCGATAGCAACAGGATCCTGTGAAATAAACAAAGAAGATGTATAATCGCCGTTAAAAGGTGGCATACCCCATTTGTCAACATAACCGTTCCAGTTCCTTCCCGACCAGATGGCATCAACAATATACACCAGTGTATTACCTCCCAATTTACTATGAGCTATATAATCCACTATATGACGATAAATACCTAAGACCTGATTTTCGGGAACATCAGGAAAACAATAGTGTAAATCGTCTCCCATATATTGGTTGGTGGCATTTTGAGATGGTGCAATAACAGAACCCTGATGATTCTTTGCTGCAAGGGTAATGCCAGCCGAATTATGGCTTTTCATACAAGGCATATTGATCAGATAAGCAGCATCCAAATATGCTTGCGGTAATCTTGAAGCAAACGGGTTATCAACATCACTTGTAAAAAACACATCATCGGCAGAAATTTGAGTTATTTGTCTGCCGTCAGTGTCCGAACCTTCGATATAGTGCACATCCGGGTATTTGCCATGACATTTGTCCCAATAAAAATCGCCAAAGCCCCTGTAAGGGTCTCCTATTGTAATATCAGCCTGTGCTACGCCAACACTATCAATCAATTCTTCAAGTATTGCTAGTACCAGTTGAGGAGTTGAGTTCATTAGTGAAGTCAACGTCCTGCCACTAGAGCCCATATTTGTCATATTGAGTTTAATGACAATTTTTTCTCCGGCACTATAGCCCACATTTCCTTTTGAATGTTGTACATTGAAATATTCAAATAAATCATTCCATGCGTTTGCCAGATTGTCTGCTTCAGAATACCTGATGATACCATCAGCAAGCATTTTACGTACGGTGTCCTGATTGGTATTATCATCCTGATACCAGTAGTCTCCCGAGGAGTTACTGCAATTTTCGTTGGTGGCACCGGGATCATAAACCCAAACTACTCTTCCTGGTTTTAATCCGGTAGCAACACCAATTGGGTCATTCGCTATTAAGGATTGCTTGATTGCCAGTGTTGCTGCATTGCTACTCGTATTATTTACCGAACCGGTAATAAAAACAGATGCTGCCGCTATGGCCAGAAAACCAAAAGCTGCAATGTACTTTGCCGATAGTAATTTCTTGCCAAGCTTCCGGAATGCAAATACCGAGCCTGTGATCGATATCAGATAAATTATAAACCCCGACATAAAAGGTGCTGCTGCACGCATGCAGGGATATCCTGCCCTGGAAGGCTTTGGGATCACCCTGATCAGAAACCATACAGTAGAAGCAATTCCAAGGAAAAAAAATGAGATCCTCAAATACAACTTTCCTTCAGGCATTTTTTTCAAATGCCTCTTTGCAAATAATGTTTCTCTGAAAATGTTCATGGCGTATAATTTGGTTTATTGTATATAAAGATACGGAAAAAATAAACTATGCTATTGAACAGTAAGTTTCATGCATATTATGTGTCTTCAGAAATCCCGATATTCAATCTGTATTGATTGATAACTGCCAATGAGGATACCACAACCACTACCGCTAAGGAATAATATACCAGAGGTGGAAGAGGAAGTGGATCTCCCTGGGCATAGGAATGAAGTCCGGAAAGATAATAGTTCACTCCAAAATATGTCATGATTACGGAACCGAATCCAGTAAGAGATACAATATTGAAAAGCACTCTTCCCTTAAAACCCGGAACCAGCCTAAGGTGCAAAATGACAGCATATACAATTACTGTTACCAGTGCCCATGTTTCCTTGGGATCCCATCCCCAATAACGCCCCCAGGATTCATTTGCCCATACTCCTCCCAGAAATGTGCCTATGGTCAGCAAATAAAGGCCGGCAATTAATGTCATCTCAATAATTTGAGTAAGTCCGGTGATATGCTGTTCAAGCTTGTTTTTGTTCTTTTTCGTTTCGGAGAACAATAGCAGCAAATTTAAAAATGCTATAAGCGCACCCAAACCAAGAAAACCATAACTGGCCGTGATCACTGCAACATGAACGATCAACCAGTAAGATTTAAGAACCGGAACCAGATTGGTGATCTGGGGATCCATCCAGCTCAGATGAGCTGTTTGCAATATAAGAGCAGCAAGAATAGCCGTAGCACTTACCGTAATCCCCGATTTTCGGGAGAACAGCAGGCCGGCAAAAACTGTTGCCCATGCAATAAAAATAAGTGCTTCGTAGCCGTTGCTCCAGGGAGCATGACCGGCAACATACCAGCGCAGTGCCAGGCCGGAAGTATGCAGAAGAAATACAAGTGCAATGATCCAAAGAACCGGAACACTGATGTATTTGATTCTGAAACGAGGGATAAAAATATGCAGAAACTGAAAAACCAGAAGAAGGAATCCGGCAAACAAATACATCCTGGTTATTCTGCTGAAGATATTGAAATCGTTATAAAAAGTTTCAGCCTTTAAACGAGCATCAGAAGGAATAACCGGTTGGCCGTAGCTTTGCTGAAAGATGCCAATTGCCCCGACAATTTCGGATGGTTTCGT
This sequence comes from Bacteroidales bacterium, assembly GCA_016935615.1. Classification (GTDB taxonomy): domain Bacteria; phylum Bacteroidota; class Bacteroidia; order Bacteroidales; family UBA10428; genus UBA10428. Next base: position 23,745 of record JAFGQO010000107.1, on the reverse strand, counting down.
CCAATCATTGCTTTCCATTGATTTTCTTGTTTCTTCAATATAATATCTGAATATCTGTTTTGCAAATAACGAATCTTCTCCTTTGAATACCTCCGAACTTGTCGCAAATGAATGCCATGTGTTTAACGTATCCGCCGGATCAGGAAAGATCTTCAGCAGTGTTCCTCTGTACACCATGTAGCAGATGTTCACACGTTCATCAACACGGATGATTTCATTGTCAAATTTATCACGGAAGGCGGGTTTTTTTCGATATGCCTCTTCAATATAAGGCCTTAAAATATAATTCCCCCCGCTTCGTGCAGGGAAAAAATCCAGGAAACTGGCGTACTTTGATCCCACTCCGATAAGTTTTTGAATCTCAGGATGACCGGTTTTAATAAATGGTTCCTGCTGCCATTGTTCCGGATAAACCAACATACCTGTAAATACCTGGTTAGCAGACTGTCCTTTGTAACTTTCCTTTCTGATTACCTTGCGTACAATTTCAGAAGCAAGGGTATTCAATGGTTCAATTCTTCCTCCGTTATCCTGTACCAGGATTTTGCAAAACTCATCTGCATGCTCTGCAGGAATTTCTGATATAGAATTTTTCCCTGTCTGACTGTATGAATTCGCACACAAAAATAACAGAACCGGAAGGAATGCCGCAACGACTTTATTTGCTTTTGATCTGTTCTGTGAAAGCTTTCTGAACCGACTTTTTTTGTTGACCAGGCTCAATAGCATTCCCAGTGCCAAAAGCAAATATCCCGAATAAGTGACCGCAGTGCCAAAACCATCACGATTGAGTGAAAGAACAGTCCCTTTCTCATCCGAATCATAAGAAGACTGATAAAACTTATATCCCCTGTACTTTAAGACGTGGTTCATATAGATTCTTTCCTCCCTCCCGATTCCTTTTTGCTGATCAATAAGTTGCACATTGCTTTCAAACCATGATGGACTTTGTGACCCCGGATAACGTTGAATAATAAAATCTTTGAGTTTAAGTGCAAAAGGAAGCTCTTTCCGTACAGCACCGTAACGAATTCCGATTTTTACTCCATGTATACTCCCTGAAGTGAAGGTTGCCACCTGCTCTTTTTTGCCCCATGCAAACAGGATATCATGGACTCCGTCAATATCAACATCAACCTTTACAGCCGAAGGAAGATCAGTATCCTGCTCCGTGGCAGGTTTGGCAATAATTTTTCCTTCAGGAAGATACTTTCTCAAAACAAAAGGGATATCATGGAAATTGTGCAGCATAAACGGAACAAACCGGTGCTTTTGATTTGCTTCAAGCGTGTCGGAAATCCCTTCATCCATGGAAGTACGAATAACAGGATAAGGAGCCGTGAATGTCAATACTCCGTCCTTATCATTAAGGACAACAAGGTCCGAAGAAATACTATCCTGACCGGAATCAGAAAAAAACATGGATACATCTCCCGGTGCAATCTTCTCTCCACTGGTTATTATCCTTTCCAGCCCTGATGCAGTTATCATGTGAACGAAGGGTTTGCCACCGGGCTTATAATCTATTCCTTTTTCTGCACGGCGGATATAACTCTTCACACTGAAATGTATATGACTTCCCTCAAAGGATATTTTCTTCCTGAATCTGTTTTTCGAGATCTCTGAGAATAAAACCGGATAACAGGCAGAATACTGATGCCCGTTTTTTTCTATTAACAATTCCAGGTAAGTATCTGTGGTTATCCAGCTTTTTGCAGTGTCACCCACTCTGATATGTACAATTCCTTCTTTTCCGAAATATCTTGTAATTCCTGCACCAAAAATAACAACGACAAAAGCAACATGGAAAACAAATAAGGTCAGTTTTTCCGGTCGATATAACCTTTGTTTAAAAATCACGGCGACAATATTTATCATGCCAAGAATGAGAAGTATCTCGAACCACCTTGCATTGTAGATCAATTTCCGGGCCGCATCATTGCCAAAGTCATTTTCAACAAACGTTGCAATAGCAATGCTGAATGCAAAAATTACCAGGAACAGCAACATAGTGCGCATAGAAGTGAAAAAGGAAATGATATATTTCATTATAATGACAAACTAATAAAAGTCGAAACACAAATATATCAAATTAATATTGTGGAGTTTCATGTTACAGGACACTCATGGAAGATTGTTTCTTTGCAAATGTTTTACTCTTTCAAGTACTCACTGAATACCTTCTCAAATTTTTCTATTTTGGGTGTGATTACGATGGAACAATAAGGCTGTGCCGGATTTTTTTCATAATAGTCTTCATGGTAATCTTCAGCCGGATAAAATTCTTTAAAGTCAGCAATTTCAGTAACAACAGGATTTGCCCAGATTTTCTCTTTGTTCAGTCGAAGTTTCATCTCCTCAGCCAGTCGTTTCTGCTCCGAATTGTGACAAAATATTGCAGAGCGGTACTGCGTACCAACATCGTTGCCCTGCCGGTTCAAAGTTGTCGGATCATGCGTTTGCCAAAAAATTTCCAGCAATTCTATGTATGATATTATATCCGGATCAAATGTTAGCTGACATACTTCTGCATGACCGGTAGTTCCGTTACATACCTCCCTGTATAAAGGATTTTTTACATGTCCCCCGCTATAACCCGGTTTCACATCTGTTACACCATGAACACGTTCGAAAATAGCTTCTACACACCAAAAACAACCGGCAGCAAATGTTGCTTTTTCCAAATTCTTCTTTTCCTGTTGGTTTCCCATAGTATCTAAAGCGATTACTGATTGATTATTTAAATGTATTAACACAACAAGAATCATCCACACAATTCTCCTGAAATTTAAACTGTACGGGCGATCTTTTTGACCAAAATGACGGTATTTCAAATTTGCATAATTATTCATATCTTGACCCTGTCAATTTTTAGTAATTCCATGTATGCATAAACAGATCGAATTCCATTTTGTTTGGATGTTATTGTATCTTTTTTCATTTGCACTTCAGGCTCAGGATAACGATTGGGAATTGGCAAGAAAAGACGATGACATCAAAGTGTATTTGCACAGTGACTGGAAAATAAACCGGACGTATCGGGCTGATGTAATCATAAATGCACCCATTGAAGTAGTATACAATTTTCTTACAGATTTTGACAATTACATCAATTGGGTTTACTGTTGTAATGAAATTGAAGTCTTACTTGAAGAAAAAGACAAGCGATATGCATATTATGCATACTATGATATTCCCTGGCCGTTTAATGACAGAGATGCCATATCAGTTCTTACTATAACGCATAATCCGGATGGAAGCATCAATGTTCATACAACACCCGGAATCGGGTATAAATCAGTTGTGCCGGATGTAATACGTATTGAAGAATTTGAGGAATTTTATCATTTCATTCCATTGTCCGGCAATCGCACAAAAATTAATATGAAAGGCAAATACAATCCCGGAGGATATATACCCGACTGGCTGATAAAACAATTTCTGACAATGGGTCCGCTGGATGCACTTCAGGAAGTTAAGAAACATTCGGAGGAAATAGCCGGAAACAAATAATCAATCATCCTCAGTCTCTGCCTTATTCTTTATTCTTTTCATATTCTTCAGGATACAATACGACCTCAAGATATTCATCAGTGTCAAAATAATCATTGGCAACCCTCTGTATTTCTTCGCTGCTTATTTGTTCAATATATTCCTCGTCAGTAACCGAATTCAGATCCAGATCATTCAGAATGGCTTTTTGAATGGAAGAAAGCCAGAATGTATTTTTTCTGACATTTGTTTCCAGTTGCCGGCGAAGGGTTTCTTTTGCTTTGACAATATCTTTCTGTTTTACTCCGTGTTGCCGTATTGAATCAAGTTCCCCAATGGCCACAGACACAAGACTGTCGACATTTTCCGGTGAACACGGTATCATGATCTGGAGGGAAGAATATTCGTAGGGGATCTGATGCAGTGATGCACTTACCCTGGTCGTATATGCTCCACTCATTTCTTCACGAATTTTTTCAATGTATCGGAAATCAAGAATATCGCTGAGTACACTTATCATAAAAGCATCCTTTTCGTTCCATGTCTGTTCTTCCTCGAAGTACACAATAGCAATGCTTTTCGGATCATTCCCTTTAAAAATAGTATGGATCTGCTTTTTATCGGGAGGACGAATTCCAAGGTCAACGAAGGATTCCTCCCGCTCAATGCCAGGCAAGGAAGCAATGTATTGCTCCAGCAAAGACTTTATTGTATCAATAGAAAATGCACCTACAAACACAAATGTGAAATTGCCCGGGTCGGCATAGCGGTCCTTATAAATCTGTATTGCCCTTTGAAAATCAATTTTTTCCCAATCTTCCGGAACAGGCAGGTAATCACCTCTTGGGTGATTCTGCGCCAGGATCCGGTAATATTTATCAAAGAAATAGTTTTGAGGATCCTTTGCCAGATTTTCAAAAAGATCTTTTCTTTTGCTGATATAAGAGAGAAATGCCCCTGAATCTACCCTGGGATCTGTGAAATATAAATAGATCAGCTGAAACATGCTTTCCAGGTCGGATGTCTTTGTCTGACCGCTTATCGTTTCGGTTTCGTATGAGATCGAGGGAGAAACAAAAACAGTTTTCCCTGCGAGTATTTTACGTATGTCGGTATTGGAATAGTCCGCAACACCGCTTTCCTTGATAATACCGTCTGTATTAAGTGCTGTAAAATGATCTTCATCTCCGTATACAGAATGCCCTCCGCGACTAAATGCTGAAAAAAGAACTTCATCGTTCTTAAAATCGGTTTCTTTTAAAATGACTCTGGCCCCGTTCGATAATCGCAAATCAAGTGCATCCAATTCATCCAGAACTTTTTCAGAGATAATGCTGCCTTCATCAGGCAATTCTGATAAAAGCTCACTTCCCGACAGTTTATCTTCATAAGGTTGAATGTCCATCGATAACACTTCATCAGCCAAAGCAAGAATAGCTCCTTCATCCGGCACTTCCGCTTCATCCTTTTCAGGTGCATTGATGACAATAACCCTGTTATCTGAAGTGATCAGAGATCTAGCCAGTTCATTGATAGTTTCAAGATGAATTTTATCGATGTTTTCTCTCACAAAATTGTACTCAAACTCAATACCGGGTATTGGTTCATCTTCCAGAAAATTCCTTGTATACTCATCGGCCCATTGTTTTGATTCGGTTTTATCACGTTCATTATAAGCATTTTCATATCGTTTTAATAAATCGAGCTTAAAGCGATCCAGTTCAGTGTCAGTAAACCCAAAACGTTTTACTCTTTCGACCTCTTCAAGATAAGCCTTCAGCCCATCTTCTATACCTTTTTCTCCGACAAGAGCATAGCCATGCAATGCATTTTTTGTTCGTGCATACAAATTGCCATATTGAATATTTGCACCGACAAACGGTGGATTTTCCTTTTCCGTTAATTCAACAAGGCGTCTGTTCATCATGCCAGTGAGGAAAGAGAAGTTCAGCATGTTTAAATAATCACCACAGGTCCGGAATTCAATGGTGTCACTTTTATAAAAAATATTGATCAGACTCACAGGTGCTTCTCTGTCAGTGGTTACACACACCAATGTGCCTTTCTGATCCGGAATTTCATATTCCTTTCTGGGCTTAACAACTGAAGGACTTTCAATGGAAGAAAAATGTTCCGTGATTTTCTGTTCTGCAATCACAGGGTCAATATCGCCCACCACTACCAGAGCCATAAGATCAGGCCTGTACCAGTCATGGTAAAATCTTCTCAGGGTTTCGTAATCGCAATTTTCAATGATCTCCTTTTTCCCGATAGGCAAACGTTCGGCATACCTTGAGTCTTTGAAAAGTACAGGAAGGTATTTATCTCTCATCCTTTGCCATGGACCTCGTCCAAGCCTCCATTCCTCGATAATAACACCCCGTTCCTTATCAATTTCTTCGTCTTCGAATGTTACATTATGGGCCCAGTCTTCCATAACCAGGAATCCCCTGTTTACAAGATCAGTGGAATCTGAAGGAACAGTGAGCATATAAACCGTTTCGTCAAAAGAAGTATACGCATTTAGTTCAGGTCCAAAGCGAATGCCAATAGATTGCAGGTATTCAACAAGTTCGTTCTTTTCAAAGTGTTTGGTTCCGTTGAAACACATGTGCTCTGTAAAATGGGCAAGTCCAAGCTGATCTTCATCTTCAAGTATTGATCCTGCATTTACCACAAGTCGCATTTCAACTCGTTTCTCCGGTTTGTGATTTGTTCTTATGTAATAGGTAAATCCATTCTCCAGTTTCCCGATCTTCACTTTCTCGTCAACAGGAAGAAGCTTATTATAATCTGCCTCCTGAGCAAATGCACTGATCGTAAATAATGCGATTATCAGTGGTGTGAAAACACCATAAACCAAATTGATCTTCATAGAAAAGAATTTATTGTATGTACTATTGTTAATGTCCTGCCAGCAACCAAGCCTTTGCAGAGACATCATCCCGAAATATCCTTACGTCAATTGGAGATTCCCTAAGTTTGCGTTTTATGGTCTCGGCATATATATTCGAAAATATGGTATCTTCTGCCACAAGAGCTATTTTCAGCACTCCATGTTCAACTGCCTTTTTCAGTACTTCTATTTCCATCCATTGCAAATCTTCAGGCTTCACCAGTCCTTCTTCTCTCATATCAGACAGTACATATCTTACCTGCTTTTTTGCTGAAAATTCAATGATCTTGTTAAATATGTTCCTGTATTCCGAAGTATCGGCATTTTTTTTCCATGTTATATGAACCAACCCCTCGTTTTGAAAATACGACAAAGAGACTGTATCTGAATCATATAACTTTTTTTCCATTGCAAAATTTTATCAAAAATTACACATTTTTCTTCAGGTGTACAATTTTGATTCAAAAGTTGTTACTATTTTATTGAAATTCCCAACATCATTTCCGGATAGACCAACGGAACATTTCTGTTCATTATGAATTGAACGAATACCGGATTTTTCATTGAATGATTTGATGAAAACCGCTGTTTATGATTCGATCATAATAGGATTCATTAAACCTGTACAAATCCTCATAAGCATCCGGGACTACAACAGACATGTTGATCAACCTGCGAATTAACACATCTGTTTCTTCGCTCGAGCCGGTAATCTCAAAATATATGGAATGCAATTGTTCCAGAAGAAAAACCGAAGGGAGAAGACTTTTATCAATTACTGATTGTCTGACGGTTTGTTTCAGGTATTTTTTTGCAAGAGACAGCTGGTCCTTATGATCAAATGCAAGTCGAGGAACAGAATTCAGAGAAAACCATTCTGCATTTAACGCATCGTCACCGGCAATTGCACTGCTGTTATCCCACTCTACAAATCCAATAAAAAATACGGATACTGTCCACCCCCTTGGATCTCGCCCGGGAGCAGACGCAGTATGCAACTGCTTTAAATTGCCGACAGCAAGTGATACTTCTTCTTTTACTTCCCTGAGAATTGCTTCCTCAGCCGGCTCATTTTCGTTTACAAATCCACCTGGAAATGCCCAATGGTTTTTAAAAGGATCTATTCCTCTCTGAATAAGAAGTACTTTCAATCGATTGCCTGAATGAGTAAACAGAATAGCATCTACTGTCAATGAAGGACGAGGATAAGAATATTTATAAGACATAACCGGTACATCCAATGATTATCAATTGAATTTAAAGTTAGCGATCTTTTTTCATTTTAAATCACAACGATTCCGCTCTTTTTCCAAATTGCAAAGGAGGCAGACACTGACCAAGCTTTCTGGTAAAATAATCACTGTCGACTTTGGTATAACATACAATGTATTGATAGTTTTTCTCAGATGGATTGTACATAAATTCAGCAAGCTGTTTATTATTTACATAAGGGATCAGGAAGGTTTGTCCCATTTTCAATTCTTTATCAAACTTAGCCAGACGATTCAGACGAATATATTGAAGTAATCTCTGGTCAGCATTTAATATTGCTTCTCCCTTCCTGACATTTTTATTATCGGCTTCAGGTTTGAAATGTCCGATCACAATAATCTGATCCTTCCACTGGTATATTCCTTCCTGTATAAGAGTATCCAGTCGCGCAATTAATGAAGTTTGTTTCATCCTGTCAAATACTTCAGAACTGCCATCCCTGTCATAATAGTCTGAAATATAGGAAGCCACCATTCTTTTTTGTTGTGCAAAATACATTGTATCAAGACTGGAGGAAGTATTCAGTGAATAATTATAACAATGATCAACCAGTTTTCCTGCCTGTTGGATCAAATCCAGGCTATCTGATTCAACGAGAGGAAGAAAGTACCTTTCGAATTCAGTTTCGCTTTTAGTAAGCCTGGCCAGATCGTACTCAGAATAGTAATCATACAAAAGTGAATTGATATAGCTTTTGTAGTGAAACAGATATCCGTATACAGAGCTTAGCTTTTTCTCGAGGGCATATTTCAGTGCCAGATCTGTCATCCTCTGAGCTCTCTTCAGGGAATATTCATCGCCTTCATTCACAAAACGATAAAACTCTTTTTTGAAAGTCTTTTCCTTTTCAAACAAAACCTGGTAACGTCTCTGTTGTTCGGAGATTTCTTTATTTATTCTTTTTTTATACTCTCTGTAAAAGTCCTCAGCAGTCTTATCACCTCGTTTCTGAACACTCTTTAGCCTTGATTCGGCAAGATCCTGTGCTTTGTCTAGTTCTTCATCAAATACATATTCATGATAGTGTTTCAGGAATATAGTAAAATCGAGATCTCTTTTTGCAAAGAAGTAGTTTGTTGCTCTGTTTTCTGCCAAACGCGGAATTTCCTTTTCCAGGGCAATGATTCTGTTCTCAAGACTGTCAAGGAGATTTTTTGTATCTTGATCATAAAAAGCCTGCTGCCCCTGAAGAAAAGAAAAGGGCATAAACAAACAGACCATGAATCGGAATATTGATACCGGTATCCTCATTTGATTAACTCCTTCTAATCCTTGATACGTAAGAATTCATGAGAGTAATCACTAAAAAAGGTAATTTATATCATCCTTTTCAGGTTAAATAAATCACCCCGGAAAACCATTTTCCCGGGAAAACTCGCCGGTTATTTCATTGGTGTTTTTTTACCAGCTCCTGCAATGACTTTTCAATCAGATCATATCGATGATCTGAAAGCCATTGCGGCCTGATTATTCCTGCTCCGAAACCAATTGCATCTGCTCCGTTCCGAAAAAAATCTGCCGCATTGTTTACATTAACACCCCCTACGGCCATAACCTTGATCTTATCAAAGGGTCCTTTTATTGCTTTTATGTACCCGGAACCAAAAACCGATGCGGGAAATACTTTTATCATTGTTGCACCCATGCTCCATGCCTTATGGATTTCGGTTGGTGTAAGAGCTCCCGGAATAACAGGAATATTTTCTGATACACAGGCGTTGATCACATCGTCGATCACCGAAGGTGTTACAATAAAACCGGCACCTGCAGACAAGGCATTATCAAGATCATGTAAATTTAATACTGTTCCTGCTCCTACAACCAATTTATTTTCACAAAGTTGTTTTATTAGCCTCATAAGGTTTGTAGCATCGGGCGTATTCATTGTAATTTCAAGAAAACGAATGCCTGCTGCAGCAAGCACATCCACAAGGGGTTTAAGGTCAGCCTCTTCAATCCCTCTGAGTATTGCCAAAAAAGGCAATTCATTTTTTGAAAACATGAAATCTGTATATTTTAAAGTATAATTCTAAATTTGCTGATCAAATGTAATAAATAACTTGTTCGATAATAACCGGAAACAATTGCCGCAGGATGAAAAACCAACAAAAAAGACCGTATGTATCACAATTGGTATGCGATTGTTAATATCCAAACCGTCAATGCCAATGATACGGATGAAAATAACAACCAATATAACTCATAACCATACAATAATATCTGCCTGAAATGAAAAAAAGAAAAAAGTTTGAAACCATATCCGTAAGAACCCAGGTAAAACGTTCATCACAAAAAGAACATAGTGTCCCTATTTTTGCTACTTCAAGCTTTGTTTTTGATAATGCCGAAGAAGCCAGAGCCGTATTTGCAGATGAAAAAGGAGGCAATATCTATTCAAGGTATTCCAATCCCAACAACGACGAATTTATCGAGAAACTTTGTCTGATGGAAAAGACGGAAGACGGGGAATCGACAGCCACAGGAATGGCCGCTATCTTTCTTGCTCTGACTTCACATCTGAAGGCAGGTGATCATATTGTCGCCTCGAGAAGTCTTTTTAGCTCTACTCACCAAATTATAACAAACATACTGCCTCGCTGGGGTATAACCCATACTTATGTTGATATCCGGAAGAATCCTGAGTGGGAAAAAGCCATCATGCCTCAAACAAGATTGCTTTTTACCGAAACTCCTTCAAATCCGGGATTGGATTTGTGTGATCTTGAATTTGTTGGCAAATTGGCAAAAAAGCACAATTGCCTGTTTGTTGTTGACAATTGTTTTGCAACACCTTATTTGCAAACTCCGGCTGATTTCGGCGCGAACCTGATATGCCATTCCGCAACAAAATTTATTGACGGACAGGGCCGTACTCTTGGTGGGGCAATTGTGGGTCCCAAGAACATTATCAAAGATGTTCGTTTTATGGCACGGCAAACAGGTCCGTCGTTGTCTCCTTTCAATGCGTGGATACTGTCAAAAAGTCTGGAAACACTGGCTGTAAGAATGGAAAAACACTGTAGCAATGCTGCTGTTTTAGCAACCTACCTTGATAAGTCAGACGATACGGAAATTGTTAAATATCCTTTTCTGTCCTCGCACCCGCAAGTAAAGCTGGCAAGAAAACAAATGCGTTACGGAGGAGCATTGGTAACCTTCGAACTGGAAGGAGGAATGAAACGTTGCATACGATTTCTTGATAAACTTTCAATGATTTCCCTGACATCAAATCTTGGAGATACAAGAACAACAGCCACCCACCCGGCTTCAACCACTCATTCGAAACTCAGCGAAGAAGAGCGGAAAGCTGTAGGTATAACGGACGGATTGATCAGAATTTCGGTTGGTCTGGAACACATTGATGATATAATTGAGGATATTCAACAGGCAATTGAAAGGTCTAAGAAGGCATAAGGCAGAAGGGAAAAGGCAGAAGGCATAAGGCATAAGGCAGAAGGCAGAAGGCAGAAGGCAAAAGGCAGAAGGCAGAAGGCAGAAGGGAAAAGGCATTAGAGTAACTGGTAATTGGTGATTGCAATAGCTGTTCGTTCATCTATTCATCATATTCCTTGCTTTTAATTTTAGAAATATTGTTTTTCTCATCAATATTTCGTTACTTGCCGCACTTTATACCTTAAATTTATCCCCGAGTTGATGCAAAAACCCGATGTCTTATCAACTTCTAGAGGTTTGATTAATAAAAACGGAAGGATTATATATCATATACTTCTCATTTTCATTACCCTCATACTGACCTTTACTTGCGAAAAAACGGATAGCGAAGAAAGTTCAGATGCATCGGAACATGCTCTTGTTACAATAACAGATGGAGGGGAAGAAAACTGGTATGTTCAGTTTTCCCAGGATATTCCGGCCATACAGACCGGAGTTTTATATGATATTTCTTTTGATGCCTTTGCAAGCAAAGATGTTAGAATATATTGCGACTTAAATCAGGCTGGAGGCGATTATTCAGGAATACTTCCCGTTGCAGGTATTTCACCTTTTTTTAATATTACAACTGAAGAAAAAACATATACAGTATCTGCAGTCAGTACGATAGATGATGACGGAGACGGATTTTCTCAAATCCAGTTCAATTTGGGTGCTAACGGATCCTATAGCATCTATTTTGATAATATATCAGTGACTGCAGATGCTGTTGAACAAATTGTAAATGGCGATTTCTCATTACCCATCACTACTGGATGGAATGATTTGTTTTTGTACAATGCTGAAGCAACAATATTGATTGTAACACTATAAAACAGTTACAAAGATTTGGACACCTCCTGAAGAAATGTACAATAGAAGGATTTTAATAAAATGATATACAATGAAAAAATCATTCATTATTCTGTTACTTATCATCCAGAATATGACTTTGTTTTGTCAGAAAGAGTATACAAGTCCTGATGGAGAGAAAAAAGCAGTCATTGAGAAAGCGACAGAAAAAAAGTTCCGGGTAGTTGTAAATTCCTCACCTCATAAGTATTATGAGCAAATAGTGGATCAAAAAGTCTATTTTTTTACAGATAGTAACAGCATTGTCTATATAGCAAAATGCGATGATGGTTATTGCCTGGTGGTTGACGGAATAGAACAACCTCACTATAAAGAAATAATTAATAATCATATAACATTCAGCTCTGACCGTTCACATTATGCTTACATGGGATTGATCAGGAGGGGACTGGTCATGGTAGAGATCTGCTATGTGATAGACGGTAAAGAACAACCTCATTATCATAATCTCAGTAGTAATAGCATCGTTTTTAGTCCTGATAATAAGCATTGGGCTTACGCAGCATTACTAAATAATAAATGGTTTTATGTTATTGATGGGATTAAACAACCCGATTATAACCTGGTATCGGCTATCAACATTATATTCAGTCCTGACAGCAAGCATTGGAAATACCAGGCACAAAAAGAGCATGATTGGATTTATATTATTGACGGAAAGGAAACACAGGAAGATATTCCTGCTTTATTCGCAGCAAAACCTTCTGTTAACACTACAGAGGTAACGAGAAATAATATCGCCGAAAGTACTAATGATTCTCCGGCTGAATCAGATTCCGAAAAACAACAGTATTTAACCGTCATGCCTGAAGACAGCGAAGAACATATTAACAATATTACACCTCAGAAGAAAAAAGCACAACTGAATTATAAAGGGAACCTGTTCTGTATTGCTTTCGATCCCATAAATTTTATTTTCTCCGGACCTACTGTTACCGGTGAATTAACTCTTCAGGGAAAAGGCAAATACGTTGGTTTCGGTATCCTTTCGGGGTATCGTTGTGTTAAATGGGGCTGGATGGCAAGAGATCTGTTATGGGATGATCTGGAAGTATCGTCATATACCATTCCAATAGCATTCAGAATTTATATGAATGCTGATGATAAGGCAGACGGTGGTTTTATCGGACCTTATACAGAATTTGGAAAACTAAGGTATAATGAAGGCGATAATGAATACATCAGGGCTTTCGGTCTGGAGTATGGTTTTAAGTATATTTGGAACAGCGGATTGACGATTGAATTATCTGTTATATTCGGTAAACTAATTTACGGTACACCTGACGATTGGATCAAAATGTGGTATCCTGCATTATCATGCAAAATGGGATATACATTTTAACGACGTTATGATTTCTGCAATAAACCAAAGATTACAATTATTTTCAATTTATATCACTTAAAATTTAAATCAATGAAAAATTTAATCCTTCTCAGTTTTCTTATGATCACAACTTGCGGATTTGCGCAAATTGACACGACAAGCATTATTAAACCAGATGCGAAATATGAAATAATTGATACTTCAGTTTTTACAAACCTGGAAAAATTTAATGATGAAAATGATGCTGTTGTATATGTATACAGGTTATCGTCAATGGTTGGAGCAGCTGCCAAGTGGGGTGTAATGGTGGATAATGTTCTAATAGCAAATCTGAAACAAAAAGAATATGTTGTTGTTCATTTGAATACAACTGTAAAAAGCCACTACTTTTCATTTCCCGATATGATATTCAATTATACCAATTTTATGCCCAATAGATATTATTTTATCAAACTCAAAGGATTTACAATGTATACAGGGTATTTCGATGAAAATGCATTAAGCGATCTTGAAACTTGCAAACTTACCAAACCTCTGACAAAATAGTGTTTCTCTATTGTGCTAAGACTCAACACAGCATAGTAAGAAGCTGAAGGTTGTTTTTTTATAATGTCAAGATAAATTTTATTATTCTTGACATTTTTTTTAAAACTCTCTCAAGACATGAGATTAAGACGGAAGATAGAAGATATAAGCAGCAAGATATGAGACTATAAAAACAGAAGATAAATGGAGAAGAGCAATCCTTGATCGAAAAATAGTCTCAGGTCTCTGATCTCAAGAATAATAGATTAACTGATGCTTTATATAAAGCATTTCGTCTGCTGATTAACTTCATTTAATCGATTCACCGATTCTTCGATTAATCATAGTTTCACGATTCAACATCTCTTCTTCTCACCCTTTCACCCTTTCACCTTCTCAACTCACCAACTTCTGTTTCACATTCTTAATTTTTAATTTTTAATTTTTAATTAATAACTCCCTCTTCTCCCTGAGAATTCCCCGGTTTCAGAACGGTCATCTTCAACTTGTCCATATCATTTTTCAGGTTGGCCACGGTCTTTAACAACTCTTCCTGGGGAAGGATGGGCTCAGGCAATTCGGCACTTATATAATGAGCAAACTTCCATACTTCCTTGATTTCCGAGACAGGCACTTCATAGGGTTCATAAAGAGGATTCAAAGAATACAGCCGCAGTATACCCTCCTCTTTCAGCAGATTCTCGGCTATTTTGAATACAATGCCATCATCGAGGGTAAAGACAATGTATGCCTGTCCGGAGATAATGTTGCTCCAGTCCTGCAAATACTCTCCGGTTACCCAGGCACCTTCCGGGATTGGCAACATAGAATCGCCGCTAAGCTGAAAGGTGCGATACTTCTTTTGTTTTGAAAGAAAAGGAAGCTGAAACCTGGGAAGCTGACTTATGAATTCAGGATCTGCAAATCCCGTGGCATAACCAGCTTTCGCCTTTTCATTTACAAGTTCAATGTTCTCGTTGTTATCAGTATTTATGGTAGTTGCAAGAATACGCAACTTTCCTCCCCTGATAAATACATCCTCTCCCCGTTCCAGTTGCCTGAGCTGAAGTTCGGACAATTTTTGTATTTCAATGTTCAACAAAGTATCAATCGCAATTCTGTAATACTTTGAAAAACAAAGAAGGGCATAAATTGTCGGCTGACTCACCTGATTCTCATATCCACTCAATGTGGGACGCTTCATCCCGAGATGTTCCGCTACTTCATCCTGGGTAAATCCCCTGCGTTTGCGCAGAAATTTAATGTTGCTGCTAAAATAGGTTTTCATAGTAAAATAAATAGTATAAATTTCTTATCCGATATAAAATTTGCTTTCAGGATCTTGTGAAAACTGAATAACCCTTAATCCTGTATTCTGCAAGATATAAAATGATTACATAATAAGCAACTGTTTGTTGTTTTTTTAATCAACAATTCGTATATTATTGTTTGAAGATTGATTAGCATTTAAGCAAGAAAAATGAATGCAGAAGAAGGAAGCAGGAGAAATGTAGTGCACCTCGATCTGGATACGTTTTTTGTATCGGTTGAGCGCCTGGTAAACAGCAAGCTGAAAGGAAAACCCGTTATTATCGGAGGCACTTCCGATCGTGGTGTGGTATCCTGTTGCAGTTATGAAGCACGTACTTACGGCATACATTCAGCCATGCCCATGAAAATGGCACGCCTGCTATGTGCAGATGCAGTGGTAATTCGCGGCGACATGGAATTGTACAGCAAGTACTCGCACCTGGTTACGGATATTATAGCTGAACGCGCCCCGTTGTATGAAAAAGCCTCTGTTGATGAATTTTTTATTGACATTACAGGCATGGATCGTTTTTTCGGATGTCTGAAGTGGACAAAAGAATTGCGGCAGCACATCATAAAAAATACCGGTTTGCCGCTTTCGTTCGGGTTATCTGTTAACAAAACCGTATCCAAAATTGCTACCGGCGAAGCCAAACCCAACGGGGAAAAAGAAGTTCCCGGCAGCGTTGTGAAACCATTTCTTTTCCCCCTGTCTGTCAATAAAATACCTATGATCGGAGAAAAAACCTATCACCTGCTTCGTTCCATGGGCATAGCTACCATCGGAACGTTAAGCCTGATCCCCGTTGAAATGATGGAAAAAATGCTTGGGAAAAATGGTATTGTGATATGGAAAAAAGCCAATGGCATCGACAATACACCTGTCCGGTCTTATTCGGAACGCAAGTCAATCAGCACTGAAACTACATTTGATCAGGATACCATTGACATAATAAAAATGAAAGAGATACTGGTTAATATGGTGGAAAAGCTGGCCTTTGAAATGCGCCGGAAACAACGCCTCACTTCTTGTGTGGCAGTTAAAATACGGTATTCAAATTTCGACACTCATACGTTACAGAAGCACATTCCCTACACGGCTTTTGACCACCATCTGATACCTGTCACAAAAGAGCTTTTTGAAAGACTCTACCAGCGGCGTATGCTCATACGGCTGATCGGAGTGCGCTTCAGCCACCTGGTACAGGGAGTACAGCAATTGAATATGTTTGATGATACACCCAAAACCGTAAATCTCTATAAAGCAATGGACAAGTTGCGAAATCGTTATGGCCGGAGATCAATACGGCGGGCAGTGGGAATTTATAATTAAGAATTAATAATTAATAATTAATAATGATTAGTTGATGAGGTGATGGTTGCTGGGTACTGAGTACTGGGTACTGAGTACTGGGCATTGGGTACCGAATACTGAATACCGATTACTGAATACCGATTACTGAATACCGATTACTGAATACCGATTACTGAATACCGATTACTGGTTACTGTTCACGATTCACTATTCGCTATTCACGAATCAGGAGTAAGTGAAAAACACAATAAAACTGCCAGAAAAAGAGTCAGTGATTAGTAATTCATTAATTATCAATTATATAAGTTATCGATAACCTGTTAATAAATTATTAGATCAGCAATAAAAAAACATATAAGTAACAACTATATTGCATATATCAACAATATAAGGCTATTTATCAAATAGGAAGTATCGGTTTGGAACATAATTTGTATACTAGTAAACAGAAAAGAGACTATGTCGGTTTATACGTATAAAAAAATGCGCGTTTATACAACAATAATGGACATTACTATCACTAACACTGGTTACTGAGTATACGTAATATTGTATAGTACAACAATAAATTGGGGAAAATGATTAGTCGTGCTGAAATAGAATTTTTAAAAAGGATTAATGGAGTAAGAAAAAAGATGGGGCTTGATATCGATATTGATCAATGCAACCAGCATACTTTTCTTTTGGCCATTTCAAATGCAAAAAAGAAGATCAGAAAAACTGATAAATAGAAGCTGCTTTCTGAAATACTGATCGGAATTTTTTCAAGTGCATTTTTATTGCACTCAATTATTGCATATGACTTGTAAATTTTAAGCCTCCGGGAAATTCCCGGAGGTTTTGTTTTTAATAACGAAAGCTTTCCTTTATTAATATCAGTTTGTATGATTTGAAGTTAAAATTCCTTTTAATTTATCATTACCCCCGTTCCAATCATATAATGTCTATATTTGCCAAATACTAATCAAATACTTAATAAATGACTAATAATCAATTTGATAATTTAAATTTATCTCCAAATGCGAGGAAGGTACTTAAGAACTGGAGAACAATACTCATCTCCCTGATTCTGTTAATAATAGCATTGAGTAGTTTTTTTCAGATAAAAACTGAAGAAGCGGGTATTGTTACCCGATTTGGAAAATATACCCGAAAGGTGGATCCCGGACTTAATGTTAAGTTGCCATTTATCGAAAAGGTACAAAAAGTTGCAGTTGAAAGACAGCAAAAACTGGAATTTGGCTTCCGTACGATCAGAGCCGGAATACAGACTAATTATTCGAAATCCGGATATTCGAATGAATCATTCATGCTGACCGGAGATTTAAACCTGGCTGATGTTGAATGGGTCGTTCAATATCGTATCGATGATCCATACAAATTTCTTTTCAAAGTCAGAAATCCCGAAACTACATTGCGTGATATTTCCGAAGCAGCAGTCAGGCAAATAGTGGGTGACCGGACAGTCGATGAAGTAATTACGGTGGGCAGAACAGAAATAGCAACTAAAGTGGAGGAAATGATACAAAAAATATGTGATGATTACTCCATAGGTACAAAAATTGATCAGGTTGTCTTGCAGGATGTAAATCCACCCGATCCGGTCAAGGCGGCATTCAATGCTGTTAATGAAGCAGGTCAGGAAAAAGAAACCCTTATCAACCAGGCAAAATCGGAATACAATAAGGTTATACCAAAAGCCAGGGGCCAGGCCAAAGAAACAATTCAGAAAGCCGAAGGCTATGCCACCGAGCGTGTGAACAATGCCAAAGGAGAGGTTGCACGATTCAATGCATTGTATATTGAATACATTAAGGCGCCTGAAGTTACAAAACGCAGAATTTATCTTGAGACAATGGCTGCCGTAATTCCTAAGTTAGGAACCAAGATCATTACAGACGAAAAAGGGAGCAACGTATTGCCCTTATTACAAATGCAATTGAATGAAAAAACCATTAAAGAATAAGTTATGAAAAACAATAAGCTCATTCTATATTTAGCAATAATAGTACTTGCACTTATCCTTATTGCACAAAGTGCATTTATTGTACAAGAAACAGAACAGGTTGTGATCACACAATTTGGAAAACCCGTTGGAAATGCAATTACAACGCCGGGACTTAAGTTTAAAACCCCATTTATTCAGAAGGCTAATTTTTTTGAAAAGCGCTATATGGAGTGGGACGGAGATCCTAATCTGGTTCCCACCAAAGATAAAATGTTCATTTTTGTCGATTCGTATGCACGCTGGCAAATTACTGATCCGCTGCAATTTTTTAAAAGGCTGACAAATGAGAGAGGCGCTCAATCAAGACTCGATGATATCATTGATGGTGAAACACGTGATCATGTTGCAGCACACAATCTTGTTGAAACGGTTCGCAGCAGCAATAGGGTGCCGGTTTCTTCAGGAGCTGTGAGTGAAGAAATCGGTGATTCACTTGCCAACATAACAGTCGGCAGGGAAAAAATACAAAGAATGATCCTTAAATCTTCAAATGAAAAAGCCAAAGATCTTGGTATTGAAATTCTTGATTTTCGTTTTAAAAGAATTACTTATGAAGAAAAAGTACGTGAACAGGTTTATAATCGGATGAACAGCGAAAGGTACCGCATTGCTGACAAATCTCGCTCGGAAGGTCAGGGTGAAGCTTCAAAGATCAACGGAGAAAAAGAAAGAGAGTTAAAATCCATTCAATCTTTGGCCTTTAAGGAAGCAGAAGAAATCATGGGAAGAGCTGATGCTGAAGCCGCTGCCATTTATGCTGCCGCATACGATCGTTCTTCCAGTTCAAGAGAACTGTATGCATTTATCAAGTCTATGGAAACATTCCAGAAAACGTTTGATGATCAAACTTCTGTAATTCTTTCAACGGATAGTGAATTGTATAAATATTTAAAAAGCATGAAATAAGAGGCTGTCTCAAAAGTTGAAAATTTGCCACCAAGACACTAAATCACGAAATGTCCACAAAGTAATATATAATTGAATATCAGAGTTTTGTGAACTCTTTGAGGCTTCGGGACTTTGTGGCTATATTAAAATATTTACCTTTTGACAGCCTCTTTTTTATCTTCAAGGCGATATTGAAGCTCCTTTTTATTATTATTTGTGTGTTCGCTAGTCCCGCAGCAAGCTATGGCAGAAGGGGCTACGGGGAACCGAGCTTGCGAGCTCGGCCCAGCCTGCCATCCACAGGCTGATAAACCGGCTGGCAGGAAAGCCAATGCGCTCACAGGATTCAATAAGAAAAAATAAAAAACCAAAAACAGCGATCGACCTAAAACAGGAACAACGGTTTAAGGTGTCTTTCCAGAAGATTGTATTTTACCTGTTCGGCAATAATATCATGATATTCAGTGAGTGCATCCTTGAATTCATCTCCCATTTCCACAGCCGTTTTATAGCCCACATGAATCAATTGACGAAAATCAGGATTAAAATCTTTGCAATTTTTGTCATGTTGCAACGCACTGACAAATTGTTCGCCTGTCCAGTCATTTACGTCTGATTCTTCAGGTAGATTTGCCTTACGAATGGATAAAACACTTTCATAAGGTGCTGTCAGCTCCTCATAACGATGTAATGAAGCAGAATAAATTCTTCTGGCAATATCAAGTCCTTTGCCTCCGGTCATTGCTAGTCCTGTTACTTCTTCCAGCCAGGTAGTCCCTGCGGTCTTTACATGAATTCCCGTATCAAATTCAGAAAGCACATTTCGAATTACCGGGTACAGTGAAAATTTATCACTTCCACTGTGCATACTTATTTTCAGGCTGTCCGGTAATCCAAAGTTTTCTATCGCATGCCGGACCACAGCAACATCCTGTTCAAATTCTCTGGCAAAAACATCCAGATCGCCAATGTAATCAATACCTTTTGCAAATAATCCGGTGAATTTAGGCGCAATGGTTTGAACCTTCACTCCCTTGTGATGTAGTTCTGCCAATATAAAAAGAAGGTCCAAAGGAGTCTGCGCTTTATCTGTTTCATCCATTGACACTTCAGGAATAAAGTTGTCTGCTCCTTTCTTGGATTCAATGTACTTATAAATTTTTGCTACCTCGCGGATAGCTGAAAGATATTTATCTGCAGTTGCCGACAGGAAAGCTTCTGTTATTTCAAACTTCTCAGGTATTCCGGATACAGATAGCTTTCCAAGGTATTTTTTATATCGGTTTATAAAGTCACTCTTGCTCTGAAGATCAACAGGTTTTGAGATGAAATGAGCAACATCTATGGTGAAAAAATTGCTGTAATCGATAAACTCGTCTACAGTATCAATTCCAATATGATCCGCATCTACATAATAGCTCTTCTTCCAGTTTTGTTTTTGAACTGACTCATCTGCTTCATTTTTCACTGAGAACTGTGTTGTTTTTACAATCTGATGCTCACGAAAGGATTTGTTCCAAACCGGAATTACTTCTGTGCCAAGGTTATTTATTTCCTGAATCGAACTTAGCTGTGCTTCACCTTCTTTTGCGAAGCGATCTCCGATACCAAACGAATACTTTTCTATTTGCATAATATACTATTTATAAGATTAGTCAAAAGAAATTTGTTGGAAAGATTGAAAAAGCGGCCTTTGCAAAACAGTACATGTCAACAACTAAAATTTGCCAATTAATCGTACTAGCGTATTAGTTGTGTGATTATTACTAAACCCGTTGTATGACAAAGTAAACCCATTCATTCACAAAGGCCGCTAATGTATGTTTATTCATAATTTATATTGATGTGTTCAGGCCATATCAAAAGCCTGTTGTGGTTCGCATCCTGATCAGCCGGGATGTTTCGAACTCTCTCACATCATTATCCAGCAAGTTACGAAGAATTCATTGAATTAACTCATTAATTAAGTTCAAAGTTTGTCATCAATAGCGAGTGAACTACCGGGTTACTCTTCCGGAAGCATCACCTTTCATCAGCTTTTCAACCTCGCTTACTGTCACCCTGTTATAATCGCCATAAACAGTGTGTTTAAGACAGGAAGCAGCTACAGCAAAATTCAACGCTTTTTGAGAATCCTGTCCATAGGTCAGGAAACCATATATAAGTCCAGCCATAAAAGAATCTCCTGCTCCTATCCGATCGACAATATGAGTTACCTGGTAAATCGGGGCCTTAAATAATTTCTTTCCGTCCCAAAGTACACCTGACCATGTATTATGGTTTGCATTGATTGATCCGCGCAGTGTAGTAATTACCTTTTTACAACGCGGAAATTTTTTCATGATCTGTTGTGAAACTGATCTGTAAGCCTCTGACTCTGCCTTTCCTGAAGTTACATCAATCCCCAAAGGCTTTATACCCAGGGTTTTTTCAGCATCCTCCTCGTTACCCAGAACAATATCGCAACCACTGACCAGGTCTGGCATTATTTCAGCAGCTGATTTTCCATATTTCCAAAGATTTTTCCTGAAATTCAGGTCGCATGAAACAAGAATTCCCTTTGTATTTGCCATTTTTATTCCATCAAGACAAACATCGGCAGCACCCTGCGAAATAGCCGGTGTTATACCTGTCCAGTGAAACCAGGTTGCTCCTTTCAGTACATTTCCCCAATCAATCATTCCGGATCTTATCTGAGCGATCGATGAATAGGCTCTGTCATATATAACTTTACTGGCCCTGCTCACTGCTCCTGTTTCCAAAAAATATAGACCCATTCTTTCTCCGCCAAAAAGTATATCACCGGTATCGACACCAAATCCCCTGAGTTCCCTTATACAAGCCTTTGCAATATCGTTGTCAGGAAGGCGTGTCACAAAACTAACGGGAATGCCATAATTTGCGAGTGAAACAGCAACATTTGCTTCCCCTCCGCCATAGACGGCACTTAAGGTATCCGATTGACCAAACCTCTTAAAACCAGGGGTAGCCAGGCGAAGCATGACTTCTCCAAATGTTATTACTTTGTTCATTTTCCTTCGACTTCAATTAAAAATTGAAATAATTCTTTGCATTGCAGTATGATATGTCTTCAACCATTTTACCCAGTAGCTTAAGGTCATTGGGCAATTCTCCGTTTTCGACATCACGTCCAATCAGGTTACACAGAATACGTCGGAAATATTCGTGCCTTGGATAAGAAAGGAAACTCCTGGAATCAGTCAGCATACCGACAAAACGGCTCAGTAATCCAAGTGTTGAAAGGGCATTTATCTGTTTTTCCATCCCGTCTTTCTGATCAAGAAACCACCAACCTGATCCGAATTGTATTTTTCCCGGAGTGATCCCATCCTGAAAATTTCCAAGCATTGTTGCAACTACTTCGTTATCTGCCGGATTCAGGTTGTAAAGAATTGTTTTTGCCAGTTTGTTCCCTTCGTCAAGTTTATCCAAAAACTTAGACATGGAAACCGCAACCGGATAATCACCTATTGAATCAAAACCTGTATCGGGTCCAAGTTCTTCTAATTTACGTGTATTATTATTTCGCATTGCTCCAAAGTGGAATTGCTGTGTCCAGCCCATTTCATGATCCAGTACTGCAAGTTCATAGAGCATAGCAGATTTAAACTTCAGGATTTCCTGCTGTGACAGCACCTTCCCACCTCTGACCGACTTAAATATTTCCTTTACTTCACTTTCTGTATAATCTTCCGAGAGAAATGTTTCTATGCCGTGATCAGACAATTTGCATCCCAGCGAATGAAAATATTTTTGTCTGGTTAAAAGTGCATCAAGCAGGCTATTATAATCAGAAATATCAATCCCGGATACGTCAGAAAGCCTGTCAATGTATTCATTGTATGTCCGGACATTTTCTACTGCCATGACTTTGTCCGGGCGCCATGCAGGCAGCACTTTTATTCCGAAACCTTCATCCCTGATCTTTTTGTGATATTCAAGATTATCGACGGGATCATCCGTAGTACATACTACTTCAACATTCATCATCTTCATCAGGCCTCTTACGCTATATTCCTTTGTTTGTAACATAGCTGAAGATCTGTCAAAGATCTTTTTTGCCGTGGATGGATCCAGCAGGTCATCTATTCCGAAATATCGCCTGAGCTCAAGATGCGTCCAGTGATACAAAGGATTACGAATGGTCATCGGAACCGTTTCGGCCCATTTTTCAAATTTCTCATAATCTGAGGCATTACCTGTACAATATTTTTCCTTCACACCGTTCGAACGTAATGCACGCCATTTGTAGTGATCGCCGTACAACCAGGCCTGGGTAATGTTCTCAAACTGTATGTCATCTCCGATTTGCTGTGGTATCAGGTGGCAATGATAATCGATGACAGGCATTTTTTTTGCATGCTCATGATACAGGTATTCTGCAGTTT
>JAFGQO010000106.1 GCA_016935615.1 Bacteroidales bacterium | reverse complement strand
TATGAAATATTATACCAAGAAAAATGACAGACACTGACTTAAGCCAAATATAAGAAAAATTATTAATAATCCAATTATTAAATAGAGTAACCAGCAGCTGGAAACAATTTTGTTTAAGTCATTTTGATGCTAAAGCAGTTTGGCAATCAGTGCCGGTCGTAAAAAAAAATGGGATATAAATGCCCTCTGCAAAATATATTAAAAAGATGAGTTTTCAGTTATGTTATAGAAATGTTGACAAAATCAGAGGCAATATAAAACGCAACTTATTGATATATAATTGAATTGTGTTTCTAAAAAGTGAACCTGGAGGGACTCGAACCCCCAACCTTCTGGTCCGTAGCCAGATGCTCTATCCAATTAAGCTACAGGTCCCTGTTATCAATATTTTGTCAGTTAACATTTCCTTTTCCCGGACTATAAATATCTAAATGCACATAGTAAATTGCGTTCGCAAATATAGCAAATTTTGATTCAAGGTTTATTATTAAATTTATTTGTTCAGTTCTATATAATATTCACTAAATTATATCGTTGATTATCAATAATAAACAGGTTTAATATGAAAAAGGTCATCAGTAAAACAGTGAAGTTTTTAACGTTATTTTTTGTTCTGATATTTGCCTTGCTTATTACTGTCCCATTGCTTTTTAAGGACAAGATAAGTGCAAAAGTTGAACAAACGATCAATCAGTATGTAAATGCGAAAGTAGAAATTGACAATTACAAGCTTAGTCTGTTTCGCAATTTCCCCAATATCTCACTTTCCCTTGATAAAGTATCTGTTTCAGGTATCGGCAAATTTGAAAATGACACACTGGTTCAACTAAAATCCATAAATATTGTATTTAATCTTTCAAGTCTTTTCAAAAAAACTGGCTATGAGATAAAATCAGTAGAGTTTGATGGGACTGATCTTAATGCTATAGTGCTTGAAGATGGTACCGCCAACTGGGATATTATGAAAGAAACACAGGAAGAAACTTTTGAAGAAGATTCTCCTTCTGATATGAAAATTCTTCTGAAAAAAGTAAGTGTTCTGAACAGTTCTATATCATATATCGACCGTAATTCATCAATGGAGGCCAGTCTCGATAAACTCAACCTTTTTTTGAAAGGAGATTTGACAATGAATGAGACAAATCTCAATATTTCCATGAATGTTGGAGAAGTGTCTTTTATGATGGAAGGCATGAAGTATTTGAATAAAGCAATTTTTGAATCAATAGTGAATCTTAGTGCAAAACTCGACAGCATGGTATTTTATCTCGAAGAAAACTATCTTATGGTAAATGATCTTAAACTGAATTTTGCGGGTATGTTCGCAATGCCGGACGATAATATCGAAACTGATCTCACTTTCAATACTGAGAAGACTTCTTTTAAAACCCTTCTTTCACTTATTCCGGCGATTTATATGAAGGATTATGATGAGCTTAAAACCTCCGGAGAATTTAGCCTTAGAGGTACAGCTAAGGGGATTTACAGTGATGCTGACAGTACTCTTCCTGATATCACTCTCGATTTAGTAGTAAATAATGGTTTAATAAGTTATCCTTCGCTTCCGGAGCAGATAAGAAATATTAATATCAGTTCGAATCTGTTTATGGCCGGCACAGATATGGACAGAACCGTGGTAAATATTAATAAGTTTAATATGGAGCTGGCCGGAAATCCTTTCGATATGACATTCTCCATTAAAACGCCGGTAAGCGACCCTGATA
The DNA here is from genome assembly GCA_016935615.1 of Bacteroidales bacterium. Classification (GTDB taxonomy): domain Bacteria; phylum Bacteroidota; class Bacteroidia; order Bacteroidales; family UBA10428; genus UBA10428. The sequence continues at coordinate 896 of JAFGQO010000106.1, read as the reverse complement.
TCAGTGGTACAATGAAAGGCAGGATTGATCTCAATGCCCTGTCAGAAGCTGTCCCCCTTGACAGTATTGATCTTTCAGGTACTCTTGATATGTCATTGTCGATTGCCGGACGTCTTTCAATGATTGAAAAAGAACAATTTGACAGGTTTAAGGCACTGGGAAATATATCAGCTAAAGATATTCTCGTTGCAGTTACGGAATATCCTGAGGTTAAGATCATTCAGGCAGGTATGGAGATCACTCCGGCTTACACGGATTTAAAAAATGCACAGATCAGAATTGGTCAACGAAGTGACTTCTTGCTCAATGGTAAACTTGAAAATTATATTCCCTATTTATTTGCTGAAGATGTCATACGCGGTTTCCTCAACCTCCGTTCAAAATCCGTGGATCTTGATGAAATAATGGAAGGAATGGTATCTGATACAACAATCGCCGATACAACTTCATTGACAGTGATAAAGATACCGGAAAATATTTATTTTGATTTCAATGCTTCGATAGATCAATTAAAATACAATAAGATACTGGTAAATAATGTTAAGGGGCAACTGGTAATTAAGGATGGGACTCTTAGCGTCAGCGATGCCGGAATGGATTTGCTTGGTGGCAAAATTGTGTTGGATGCCGGCTATGATACCAGAGATACCCTCAGTCCGGTTATAACTGCTGACCTGAATGTGGAGAGCCTTGGAGTGAAAGATGCTTACAGTACTTTTAATACAATCCGGAGGCTTGCCCCATTCTCAAAAGGTATTGACGGAAGTTTATCAATGCGATTTAGTTATAAAAGTCTTCTCTCCCGCAATCTTATGCCTGTTATTCACACAATAAGCGGGAATGGCAAGATCATGTCAGATGAAATAACCTTGGTTGAGTCTGTCTCATATGATAAT
>JAFGQO010000105.1 GCA_016935615.1 Bacteroidales bacterium | reverse complement strand
TGATATTCAAGTTTAAAAGAAAGTATACTATAGAGCAATTATTATTTTTTCTATTTATTTCGTTGTATACCTATGCGAACGAAGCAAACATTCCTGTTTATAACACGAATTACCAGGAAGTTGAAAAAGTAATTACAGGTAAAGTAACTTCCACGGAAGGGGAATCATTACCGGGAGTTAATATTTATACCGAAGATCAGAGTATTGGTACCATTACCAATATAAATGGTGAATACATATTGACATTACCCAAAGAAACAGAAATCCTGGTTTTTTCTTATGTTGGTTATATTACGGAACATATTGATATTAGTGATCTTTCCAACGTAGATGTTATTCTTATACCTGATTTCCTTAATCTTTCAGAAATTGTTGTAATAGGCTACGGACAAGTGCAAAAATCCGATTTGACAGGTTCTGTAGTCTCAATAAGTCAGAAAGATTTTGAACAACAGTCTATTACACGAATGGATCAAATATTGCAAGGTCGGACTTCCGGAGTAAGTGTAATAAATAATAGCGGTGCTCCTGGAGCAGATGTGAAGATCAGGATTCGGGGAGCTAATTCAATTGTAGGAGATAATAACCCGCTTATTATTGTTGATGGTGTATCGGGTATGGGGCTAGGCGATATCAACACAAATGATATCGAATCTATTGAAGTATTGAAAGATGCTTCTTCCACTGCAATTTATGGCTCGCGGGGATCAAATGGAGTGATACTGGTTACCACCAGGTCAGGAGAAAAGGAACAAAAAGCCAGATTTAGCTTTGATGCGTTCAATTCGATAAGCGAACTTCCAAAATCAATGAATTATCTGAATGCTTATGAGTTTGCTACATTGTATAACACATACAACGTTGAAAATGGTAATTCATCTGTTTTTGACGAAGAACAACTTGAAGATTTCAGGATAAACGGAGGAACTGATTGGGAAGATGAAATTTTCAGAAAGGGGAATACTCAAAGTTATACATTATCTTTTTACGGGGGAAGTAAAAAGACAAGTTATTATGTATCAGCAGATTACTTAAATCAGGATGGCATAGTAATCAATTCAAATTATAAACGATATGCCTTTCGTGCCAAAATTGAATCTGATCTGAGCGATATGTTTAGAATAGGCGCTAATATAGCCGGTAACAGGCAGCTTTTGCATAATACGGAAAATGTCGGAGATATGCATTCCACTATCGGGAGGTTGCCTATGTGGGTATCTTCAGAACCGGTCTGGCAGGAAGGATCTGATGGTGAAACATACAACAATCTTCCCGAACATGGTGCAGGTACCGGAAATCCCGTTGGTCTTCAGATGTTAAGAAATACCGACAAGAAGTATAACAATGCGCTTATTAGCGGATTCGTGAATGTCATTCCTTTTACAGATTTTAATGTGAATGCCAGCATAAATGTACAAATCAATGATGCTACCGACTATTTTTTATATAATACGATACCAATGCCAGGTACAGGAATACCTTATACAAGTATCTCTAATTCTCTGGGAACCCGTATTCAGAGTAACCTGGTTGCCACATATAAAAAAGAAATTGGTATGCATAAAATTCAGTTAACAGGAGTATTTGAAAACATGTCGTATAAACAGGATGGAAATGGAGTGTATGTTGATAGCCTGAGTAATATTGGTTATCAGTATTATGCCCTGGAATTGAACGAGCGAAGCAAACAGCATGTCAGTTCTTACTACCAGGATGAAAAATTGAGATCATATGCCGGGAGACTTAACTATGTTCTGGCCGGTAAATATTTATTTACTGCTACTATACGGGGCGACGGTTCTTCTAAATTCAAAGATGAAAACAAATGGGGATATTTTCCTTCTGCTGCTCTGGGATGGAACCTGTCAAAGGAAAAGTTTATCGAAAATCTGGGTGTTTTCAGTAATTTAAAACTCCGGTTGAGCTGGGGTATTACCGGCAGCCAGGCTGTTAGCCCTTATGCAACTCTAACTCGTTTTACTACTGATGACGATACGCATTACGCAATAGACGGACCGGAAGAAGGTGCTTATACAGGTATTTCTGTGGGTACTCCCGGAAATGAATATTTAAAATGGGAAACAACAACAGAAAAAAACCTTGGTTTGGAAATGGCTTTTTTCAGGGGACGTCTGAGTTTTGAGGGCGATTGTTATCATAAATTAACAAGCGATCTGTTGCTTCCTTATGCATTGCCTGCTTATTCGGGAAGTTATGAGATTATTAAAAATACAGGGAAAGTTGAAAACAAAGGATTTGATGTATTAATAAGTGGCATAGCTGTTGATAAACCCAATTTCTATTGGAAGACAGACCTGAATTTCTCCGTAAACAGGAATAAAGTGGTCAGCCTTGGAGATGAGGAAAGATATTTCCCCACAACCAGCTATTCCGACAACGGGACCATTTTCATTGTAATGGAAAACGAACCCATGGGAACTTTCTATGGATTTAAATACGAAGGTGTATGGTCTGTTGAGGATTCAATTAATAATACTATTCCTGCAGGATATCATCCGGGTTATGCCAAAGTTACCGATACTATGCAGATAATAGGATCTGCTGAACCAAAGTTTACTTACGGAATTAACAATACTATTAAACTGTATAAGAATTTTGAGATAAACATTTTCTTCCAGGGAGTCCAGGGAGGGCAAATATACAATATGCAGAAACAAAACTCATTTGGTCTTAACGGGCAGGCAAGAGCTTTTACAGCTCGCGAATGGTATGATCGATGGACGTCGGAGAATCAGGATTCTGATATACCCTCATTTACTTCAAGCGAAAACAAAAATGTGTTTTCAAGCAGATGGTTGGAGGATGCCAGTTATCTTAGGCTCAAAAACATTTCAATAGGATACTATTTGCCAGATAAGATTCTAAAGTTTGCTAAAATATCCAGTTTTAAGGTATACTTCAGTGCTCAGAATTTATTTACTATAACAAAATATACAGGATACGATCCGGAGGCATCAACAGCAAGAAATGCATCCGACGGTAGGGGTTCTTCAACTGATACGGATCAGAATATTGATTCAGGAGCTTATCCAAATCCAAGAACATATAACATTGGAATAAAAATCTCTTTTTAGTTTCATTTAGTCTAAAAAAATTATTATGCGAACATTATTTAAGCTTAGCTCAACAGTATTATTTTTCTTGTGCATATTTTTTCAGGGGTGCGAGAATCTGGATGAGAATGCCCTCAGCATAGTCTCACCTGAAGCACAATTTGGAACGGTTGGAGGATTAAATTCGGTTTTAAATGGAATGTATGCACAATTACGCGGTAACTCCTCATGGAGTAAAGGTTTTGGAGAATCACAGTATATGACTATAATGTTTGGTTCTGATGATTTGACTACCAGAACAGGTGGAAACAAGGAGGAATTCAGACAATTTGATCAATTTAACAGTTCGGCTTTAAAAGAGTCCAGTGACTGGATGAAAAACCTGTGGGCCGGTTGCTACCATGCAATTGTTAATGCAAATACTATTATTACAAATAGCGAATTTACCCAGGGAAATCCTGATGATATTGATAACATTGTCGGACAAGCTTACTTTGTAAGAGGTTTATGTTATTTTTATCTGGTGCAGGGGTGGGGAAGAATACCTGTATTTACCGAACCTCTTCCGGTAGAATCAATCGGAAGATCGGAAATTACTGAAACTTATGATTTGATTATCAGTGATTTTATTGAGGCAGAAAGTCTTTTACCGGAAAGACAGTCTGAAAAAGGCAGGCCAAACAGAGGTGCTGCGAAAGCATATCTTGCTAAAGTATATTTAACCAAAGCCGGCTGGCCTCTTAAGGATCAGTCATGTTATGCTTTAGCTGCTTCAAAAGCTAAAGAAGTCATTGATAGCAGTGCTACTTACGGGTTTGAACTTTTACAGGGATACGGGGATCTGTGGTTGCGTGCAAACGACAATCACAATGAAACAATATTTGCATTGCAATATGATATCGATGCATGGGGTCGTCAGAATCATCTTATAGGAAAACCTTGCTTACCTGAAGACGGTTATGGAGGATGGTCCGATTTTTTTCCTGAACTTACCTTTTTTAATGAATTTCCGGAGGGCCCCCGAAAGGAGGCTACATTTTTGTCGAGATATCCGGTTGAGAACGGCGATACCATTGAATATCCTGATATGTCAACAAGGCATCCCAGCTATGCCAAATTTCTTGATGGGGCTTATGAAGACCCCGAAAGAGGATTTTCTTTTACAACTGCTGAAAATCCGGAGCTATATTCTTCCGGGTTTGCCTGTGCTGCAGCCTATGTATTAATGCGTTATGCCGATGTTTTGTTGATTTATGCGGAGGCACAAGCGCAATCGTCAGGTTCTGATGCATCAGCTTATAATGCTGTTAACCAGGTAAGAAATCGTGCAGGATTGGATGATTTACAACCCGGATTAAGCAAAGAGGATTTTATCAATGCGGTGATAGATGAACGGGGCTGGGAATTAGCAGGTGAAGGACAAAGATGGTTTGATTTGATACGTACTGAAAAACTACCTGAGATTATGGCTAAGAGAGATTTTACTGAGGATGTAGAAATTATCGGTGATTATAATAACAGAGAACTCTGGCATGCTCCAATACCTCTGGAAGATGTATTAAAAAATCCAAATCTGAAAAATTAAAAGGAATAATGAAAACTGATCATGCAATAGGGAAGATAATTTTAGCTTTAATCAATATAGCAGACAGGAGATTGTAATAGACAATGAAATAAATTTGACAGAATACTCATTGAAATTATTCATCAGCAAAATGGATGTCATGATCAAATACAGGATTCCTTCCATCCTGACAATCATTTTGTCACAGTACTTTTCTTATGTCCTTTTTGGTCAGACAATCAGTCCCGGTTCCACTTCATTATCTTTATCACTTGCTGATATTCATAGTATGAAGGAAGCAAGGAAAAGATTGAATACTATTGATGCGTATGTGGAAAGAGAAGAACCTCAATTAATTGTCCACATGGTAAACTGGTATAGCTATGACCCGGTTGATATGGAAAAAACTACGGGCTGGAACGGTGCGGGAAAAGTGAAAGATACAATTGTTCTTACTTCCAAACCATTATTTGATTATTATAGTTGCGATGATCCGGGTTATATAGATTGGTTGCTTAACTTTTCCAAAGCTTTGGGAATTGATGAATTAAATATTGATTACGAAGGTGGGGTCGATTATCCCGAAGAATTTGCAGAATACTATAAAGGACGCTCATGGGATAGCTGGTTTATGGATCTTCTCGTTTCCGCAGAGAAATACAATATGAAAATTTCTGTTATGTATGAACCAAAAACAATTGAATGGCGTTTAGCAGTCCGACAAGGTAAAGGTAATCAGGTGTACCCGGGAGATTCCCTTTATCAAAAGGAAGCACTAAAATTATTGAAAAGTGATATAAAGAAAATTTGCGACAGATTCACAATTAAAAAAAGTGAAGATAAGAAGGTAATCCTTAATTCCTCCTATAAACGAATAGCCGGATTACCCGTTATCTGGGTATTTTGGATGACATCCGGTTCACTTACCGAGAATTTGTGGGAACAAGCTATAAACGAATTATACAACGAGGGTTATGCTTTTGTATTGGTTTCAAATACTTACAGAGATGATCAGGCCGGATTCGATAGAATTGTCCAGGGTATGAATCCATGGTTAGATCAGTTATTTACCGGATTTCAGAATCAGTACCGGGAATGGTGGATTGCAGCTCAGGAAGCAGCAGATAAAGGAGATTATGAAGAGGCAAAACGTATTGCCAATCAATATATCGACGAAATCAATAGCAAAGGTTTAAATACGGTGGCTCCTGTCAGAAAAGTTGATGGACCTGGTAATTTTACTATTACACCTCTGGCTATTGGTTTCCAGGATGCAGATGTGAATGCATGGGGATTCAGACCTCCGGTATATATAAAACCTTATGACAGATCGCACACGGAACCCGGTAAACTATTCCGGGCATTCTATGCGGCAGCAAGAAAGAGTAACAATCAATGGTATATGATATGCAGCGGAGATGATATTCCTGAACAAACACACATGTTAATACCGGATTGTGAAAACGGATTTAGCGGACCATATGCTATATCATTAATGTCAGCATTTTTGGGTAAACAACCGGATCTTTATCATGCTATTCAAATTACAGAGAAATATGTAAAAGCAATGTATGATGACTTCTTGCCAGATGATGTTCAGCTGATTTTTAAAGAAGCATATACAGTATTACCAGATCAGTTGGAGAGGGAGATCAGGCTCATGAAACAATAGTTCATCTATTATCTCTTTGATTTTGTAATTGTTATCAAAAATTAAAAGAATATGAAAACTTTTTTCCTATTTAATTCCAACAAAAAATATGGAATTGAGAATTATAGTATAATGGAAGCTCCTCGCCGCAAGCAACGAGGAACTATTCTCACGAGCATAGCGAGTAATCTTCGATCCTTCTTTGTTTATTTTTTTGCGCTCGCTGACCCCCTCAGCAACCTGCCCGCCACAAGCCATGGCAGGCAGGACTACGGGGAACCGAGCTTGCGAGCTCAACGTAGTCAATACGCCCGCAGGATTCAAAGATTTTCTTGTTTGTTGATGTTTTTTATTGTTTTCACAATTTCAGCAAAGGTTTTTTGCCAGACTCAATCGAAAAAAGTTTTCATTCATTATATGGGATGGTATGGTGAAGGAGAATTTGGAAGACACTGGAATTATGGACATGCACATAATCCCTTAATCGGGTTTTACGATTCAAAAAGCTGGTCAGCTGTTACCTATCATATTCTTATGTCATGGGCAGCCGGAATCGACGGACTGGTTATTAATATTAAAGATAACTATGATAAGGATTGCATGAGAAATGTGATCCACACGATCAAAAAGATACATCAGATTGATACCGCTAATTTTAATTATTGTATTTCTATCAGTTATGATGACCAGGGAATGTTTGATGTTGAAACTGCAAAAAATGAATTCCGGTATCTTCGTGATACTATTTTAACAGATTCTGTTCAATTTCTTAAAACATTTGGTATTCCAACCATATTCGCTTTTAATTATCCTGATCAGTATCTGACAGCGCAGGATTACGAAAATGCTTTATCAGAGATTTTTAATACCAATAAACCCAAATTGATCTGGAATCAATTTGAAGCATCAGCATTAGGATCTGTTAATTCGTTTTATCCTTGGGTTGGTCCGTCATCTGTGGGGTGGGATAGAGTTAATGGATTGGAATGGGGAGAGGATTATTTGAACTGGTTCTATCCAACAGTTGATGCCAACAGTTCAACTCTTGATTTCCTGTGCGGAGGCGTATGGCCGGGATTCGACGATAGACCGAATACGGTTTGGGGAGATGGTCGATGGATGGATCGGCAGGATGGTTATGTATATAATGAAACATGGGCAATTCTTACTGATTATTCTGGCGGGTTACCTTTACAATATGCACTTATTGAAACATGGAATGACTGGAATGAAGGAACCGAAATCGAACCCAGTGAGGAAACAGGTTATAAATATCTCAAATTAACCGTGAATAATGTAAATGCTTTTAAAGGAACAGATTTAAACGATGATACTGTTAAATTTGAAGCAGCCAGACAAATATATATCGCTTCAGACTTACTGGAAAAAAATTCTGCCGACTCAATAGAATACTACTCAACACTTGAATTGGCTATTGCTCATTTTTTACAGAGCAGGTTTGAAGAATCTTATTTGCTGGCCAGTGAATTGAATAATTTATTAACAACTGCTGATCCTGGTAAAAAAACTGAAAATACATCCATCGAAATATTTCCTAATCCTGGTACTTATGAATCAACACATTTAAGAATTAATGCTGTGTCGAATGCGAATACTGTTGTTGTTCTGTTGGACCTGCACGGACGTGAAGTTGCAACCCTATTTTCAGGTAAGGTATTATATCAAACAGATATTGCATTTAATGTTCAGGTTAATAAAGGAGTATATTTTATCGTAATGCATAGTGGCAATAAGCTAATAACGCAGAAATTAGTTTATAATTAAACATAAAAATCTTATTGGATATTCTTATGTTTTAATTCCTCCGGACAATTTTATTGTATATCTATAATTCAATACAATATGGTGGACTCGGGGTTGGACTTTCAAAGCAATTGTTGACCTAGAAAATTATTTTGTGATAATGTGCATCTCATAGTAAGCAAACAAGTACGATAACCTATCCTGAATTTCAACGTAGAATTTCATATTTATTAACAGTCAAAGAATATTTTATTTTAAATAAAGGCTGTTAAAAGTTAAAAAACGAACTGATCAATAGGGTTTAATAACTTAATTTTGTGAAAATTTCGTATAGACCAATACATAACAGAAGCATCTTTTTTATGCTTTTCCACAATTACGGAAAAGAATTGAAGTTATTTAACAGCAGGTATTATCTAAGTGCCTTTTATTTGTTTTAAATAATGAAATTATTATCGTTCAACATTCAAAATTATCGTTCTATCATCTATTCAGGGTTGTGTGAGTTAGCTCATGATAATATCACTGCCCTGATTGGACAGAATGAGTCCGGTAAAACATCTGTTCTGGAGGCATTGCATAGTTTTTACACCGGGAATATCAATGAAGATGTACTGAGGAGTGACCTTTCAATACCGGTGGTAAGCTGTAATTTTGAACTTGAAAAAAAGAAAATAGCTGATTTGCTTGAAACCAACAGAATTCCAACACCGATCCTTGAATTTTTGCAATCAAAAAAGGAATTTACATTAACAAGAAAATGGAAAACAGATCGATCCAGCTTGTTATACTTTTCAAGTGACGAAGTTCTTGACTATTTTGAAAATGTTGAACTTAAGAAACTTGAAATTGAAAACAGGACGCAGGAAGAGATCAATAAGTTGCTTGCTGTTTCCGACGGATTATTTAAGGAGATGGAAGTTGCTGAAAGCATGAAAGAAGAATCACAGCAAAACCTGACTGCAAGAAGAAAAAAGCTGGATGAGGCGAAGAAGAAATTAAGAAAAGCAAAACAGCCCGATGCAAAGTTGATAGCCGAGAAGGAATTTGAATCTATGCAGTCGGAATACAATACTGCTGAAGAGGATTATAAAAAGAAAGTTGAAGATTTTGAACAGACAAAAACAAAAACCCAGGAATTATCCGAAAAGGTTACCGCATGTAAATTATGCAACAGCATAGTACAAAAGGTATTTAATGTTACAACAGAACTTGAAACCTACAGGGCAAATTACAGGGAGGTTGAGCATCAGTATGAAATTTCCACAAGCGAAAAGGACCAGAAATCAGCTTACAGTAAACTGCAGCAAATATACTCTGAACTTAAACTTATTGAGAAAACCTATAAGGAAATAAAAGACGAAGCAGCACTTCAAAAAGCTATTGCTGCCAAAGTGCTCTCAGGAGTTAAATTCAAACAGGCAGAAGTTGAGGCAGAAAATGAAATTCAACAGGAACGTGAACTTTATGATGTTTATGATCTTGGAGAAATATTATTTCAGTACTTGCCTGTATTTGAGTTTTTTGAAGATTTTAGCAGCCTTTTGCCGAATAAAATCGATCTGGAAGATATTTTGAATGAAAACACCAACGTCGAAGGATACAAGGCAGCGAGGAATTTTCTTGAAGTAGCCGGGCTGGATGCAGCATTTTTCAGAGAAAAGAACCATCGTATCCTGAAACAAAAAATTGAAAACCTGAATGGAGAAATAACGATTAATTTTCAGGACTACTGGAGTCAGAATGTTGGCAGGGACAATAAAATTAACCTGAATTTTGAACTGGAGCATTATGATTATACACACCCGGAAAAAAGCGGAAAACCTTATCTTGAATTCTGGATCAAGGACAAACAGGAAAGGTTGTATCCCAAGCAAAGGAGCAGGGGTGTGCGATGGTTTCTTTCTTTTTACCTCGAATTAAAGGCTACTGCAAAGAAAAACCATGTATCACGGGTGATTCTTATTGATGAGCCGGGCCTGAGTTTGCATGCCCGCGCACAGGAAGATGTATTGAAGGTTTTTGAGGATCTGAAGTCAACAATGCAAATCATTTATTGTACACACTCTCCGCATCTTATTAATGCAAATAAATTGTACCGGATACTTGCAGTACAAAGAGCTGATGATCAGGATGATAGAAGCGAAACGATTATTTTGCATGCAAATGATCTGTATTCAGCCTCTTCTGATACTTTGTCTCCTGTGTATTCACTCATGGGAGTGAGAATACACAACCAGGATTTTATTCAATCAGGAAATAACATTATTGTTGAAGATACTGTAATGTACTATTATTTAAATGCTTTCTGCCGCCTGTCTGCTATGGAACCATTGCCTTCATTTATTCCCTCAACGGGCCTTACAAATATTCCTGTATTATCTAATATATTACTGGGATGGAAAGTTGGATTTTCTGTACTTACAATGGGAAAATCAAGATCGGATGAAGTGCTTTCTGATCTTCACAGATCTATTTTCTTTAAGAAAAATGGAGAACTCGAACAACAACTTCTTAAAGTAACGGATTTTGAATATCCCGAAGACATTTTTTCAACCCTGGATTTTAAAAAGTTTGTGATTCAGAAAAGAGAAGGTATTACTGAAAGGAATTCTGATTATATTTTGGAAAATGGACTTTCAAGGACAATCTTGGCTTCACAATTTATCAATTATTGTGAGCATAAAAATATTACTTTGAAAGACTTTGATGATGATACAAGAAAAAACATTAAATTGCTGATCAATAAAATTCAAAAAACCGTAACATAAGTTATTGAATAAAAGCAGTTAGTTTTTTATGTATCATACCCTAAAACTTAACCCTAAGATTACCTTATGGATTTATCCTGTTATTCTTGTTTTTCTTCTTTTCACCCGGAATGCTTTTTCACAGAAAACTGAAAAATATTTCGAAAAAGCTGATCATTATTATCAATTGGAGAAATATGAAAAAGCAATTCATTACTATACAAAGATCATTCAGGCCGAATTTGATAATGTGAAGGCTTATCTGCAGTGTGCCCGTTGTTATGAGAAAATTGAAGAATATACAAAAGCCGATGAATTGTATGCACAGATCATTTCAAAGTCAGAAAACCTTGAACCTGAAATTTTTTTGGAATATGGCGATTTGCTGATGAAATTGGGCAGGAATGATGATGCAAGGAGTTATTACATGAGTTACAACAATCTGATGGAGAACCATGATCTAAGGGTTCTCAGGAATATTAAAAGCATAGAAGATATTGACAAATACTACCTTGATACTTCCTTTATTTCGCTTCAATTGCTCTCTTTCAGCTCAGATGAAGAAGATTACAATCCGAGGGTGTACGACAACAATTTGTATTTTGAGTCAAACCGCGAATTTGCAGGAAACGATCCCTTATTAAGGGCTGTATATGTTCGTTCTCTTTCCGGTGATCCTGACAGCAAATCAAAAAAAGCTGTGGCATTCGGAAACAACAAAGAAGTGTTAAAAGGATTTGCCATCGCAAATTCCACAGGTGAAATTTTCAAATCAGTAAGGGAAAACACCGATACGGACAAACGGTTTGAATTAAAACGCGCATTCATTGAAAATGACGGTACCAGGTTTTCAAAAGAAGAGAATGTGTCGGTTGATGATTTTGAAGAAAACATATTTTTTCCGGCAGTAAATCATACAGGACAAATCCTTGTTTTTGCTTCCGATGCAGAGGAAGGCACCGGGGGACTCGATTTATACATTTCCTGCAGAGGTTCTTATGGCTATAAAAAGCCGGCCTTAATCAACGGTTTTATTAACACCAAAGGAAACGAATGTTATCCCTTTTTAGTGAATGATACCATTTTGTTTTTTGCATCAGATGGTCATGGAGGATTAGGAGGTTATGATCTCTATTATGTGAATTTGAATAAACCGTCATCCATTCCGACAAATCTTGGTTCACCTATTAATTCGCAATACGATGAATTTGGATTGTCCTTATCTGAGGACCATACCATTGGGTTTTTAATATCCGATCGGGCAAAGACCCAATCAAAGGCAGATATCTATCAATTCGAGCTGAATATGGTACGTGCAATAGGAGAGGTTACAGATCAGAAGACAGGAGACAATCTGAAAAATGTAGCAGTCAGTTATTCTGCACCCGGAGATGAAAAGTATGAGATGATCCTTGCAGATAATGGCAGATTCAGTCTTGTTGGAGTGCCCGGAGAGGAATACAATTTGATCATATCAAGTGAGGGCTATGAAATGGAAGAATTTTATGTTTCCACAGCATCATCTCCGTCTGTTGGATTGTATGAAGTGAATATAGGCAAGTTTCCTATTGTAAAGGTTGAACCGGATTCCATGCCCATTCCGGAAAAAGAAACAGAACCTGTTGTTGAAGTAACAATTCTTCCTGAGAAAACAGTTGAAGAGCAGCCTGCTCTTGTTACCGGTACTATATTTCGTTTGCAGATTGCTGCAAGCAGGGTGCCTCTGGATGAAGGGGCTTTAAAAAAAATTTACAGGGGATCAAGAGAAATATTTATGTTTGAAGAAGACAATTGGTACAAGTATGCAATTGGTGATTTCCGATCCTTTTTCGAAGCAAATGCAGTGCGCCGGCAATGCAATGTAAAAGGTGCATTCATTGCTGCCTATTCGGATGATTCAAAACTTGAACTCAGATCAGCTATCAGAGAGCTTCATTCCATACCGGCTGAAATACGAAGTGAATCCTCAGCGACACCGGAAATAAGGGAAACCATTAACAAAACAACACTGTTTTTCCCATTTGATGATTATAAACCTGCTGCAATGGAATTGAATAAAATTGATGATCTGCTGAGTATTCTGAAGAATCATAGCGATTATCTGATAGAAGTAGATGGTTACACCGATATTCAGGGCAGCAAAGATTACAATTATGGCCTGGCGGCCGAAAGAGCGAAATACGTGAAAGATTATCTTATAAGCAACGGAATTGATCACACAAGAATTACCGATCATGCTTATGGCGAAAAACATTTGAGAAAAGTGTGTTACCAGGATTGTAATCCTTCTATACACAAAGAAAACAGAAGAGTTGAAATCATTATTTATATAAATAATTGAGTATCAAAATTTTAAATCTAATTATTGCTTTTTGTTAATGATTCGTTGAAAATTTTTTTGACGAATGTTTGTTTTTTTTTGACTAAAATGTATATTTGTTATGTAATTCAATAAGAAAAAGTCATGATACTATTAGCCATTTTGATACCGTTTCTTTCGCTGATCTGCCTTGGATGTATTGTATACTCTGCACCTGAAGTATCAAACGACTGATAGTAGATAAAATAATTTTTACCTGATGAAAGGCGATAAGTTTACTTATCGCTTTTTTGTTTTCAAGTCTGTTTAAAAGGCCAGTCCTTTTTTATACCGTTGATGATCATTTATACGCAATCAGTATCTGAACTCAAAACTGATCACCTTTCAAGAATCACGATTTACCAGTTACAAAACTCCAAACTCTCCCTTCTTTCTTCGCTTTCTGACTTCGGTCTTCCGACTCCAAACTCGGAACTCTCAACTTATCAACTCATCAGTTACACAGTTACACAACCGAGCTTGCGAGCCCGACCCAGCCTGCCATCCACAGGCTGATAAACCGGTTGGCAGGGAAGTCAATTAACCAGTTTATCAGTTAATCTGTTTTTATTGAAACTTGAGACTATTCTATCTGAACAAAAGGTTAAAAATAGGATGAAATGATTAAAAAATTTGACAAACGGTTGGATTTCTTTGACGAATGATTATATTTGTATGTCGAATTAAAAATTTTGAATATGTGGTTGTTGTTTCTTATTGTTCCATTTGTATCATTAATTGTGGTTGGATACCTCGTGTTTGAAGCACCTGAAGTATCTAATGATCTTACAGAAGTATAATTTTCAAAGGTTTTTATATTTTTTTTAGCGACAACTAGCTTGTTTGGTTATTTTTGGGGATGAAAATTAAATTTATGATTCAGATTATTTATCATCCCGTTATGAAATTATTCTCATCGATTTTACTATTCACTTTATTTTCTTCTTTTATATTCTCTCAGGATATCTCTGTTGCTGATTACAGAGGTGAACTGAATATTAAGATTGAACTCATTGATGAGAAAAAGATCGAAAAAGGAGTAGAGACCTTGAATGAGGCTGGTAAGATTGAAAGGGAAGCTTTGTCGATACTTAAAAAAATGGATGATACTGAAATTGCAGAAGGTACATCATCGGACTACAAGAAAATGTTAAAAAAATTTATTGAAGCGTCACTGCTTTACGGTGAAGGACACTCATTAATATATAATGTATTCAATGAAAACTGCACAAAGTTCCAGTTGGAAATGAAAAAAATGAACCATTATGCTTCGGGATTAAACAAAGCAAAGTATTATGAATTGAAAGGAGAACGAAACCTTGCAAGAGCAACAAGTATTCGGGAGTTTTTACTGGAAGCCGACAAACCGGAATGGATCCAATACAAAATGCATGAGGCATTACAACTTGAAAAAATTGCTGTGCGTAACAAGGGAAGAGCACTTCAGATCTATCAGGACTTTCCAGTAGAGTACAATTATGGCTGGGAAAACGATGTGACCCCCGAAGAACTTGCAAGATTTTTTAAAAATCCATTGATCAAACTTCCTCCGGAGGATGTTTTTAAAAGAAAACCTGTTGAAGAAAGAGAGATTCCCGAAGGTGGTGAAGTGATTTTCAGAGTTCAGATTGCTGCACATACAGTTACTTTAACTGACAGATATATAAGAACATTTTATACCGGTCAGGATTCCATTATAGAGGTTCATGAGGGCAAATGGTTCAAATATCAGATCGGGAGTTTCGATAATTACAAATCGGCCGATAGCCTCAGAATTTCTTGCAGAGTACCACGAGCTTTTGTTGTTGCATATCAGGAGGGAAGAAAATTAACTATAAAGGAAGCTCTGGCGATAATACAGGAAAACTAGTATATAACAATTCTGTATATTGGTAACTGACTATAAACCTTTCCTTCGGATTCTACTGTTAACTTAATGCTGATTTCCCGGTCAGGTCCCATATATTCCAGTATTTGTTTGGTTTTTGGCAAGAGTTTATTGGAAAGATTTTGGTGTGAAACATGAAATCCCCCGTAATTGTATCCAATCAAAAATTCACTTATATGAAACCAGTTTTCAGAACCGATTATGTCATTACTGATAAAAACAGCAAGGCTGTCACATTCCAGCAGGGTCCTCTTCATTATTGTGTCAGTAACATTTACCAGGGTATTATTAATGATCAGCCTGGGGTCAGGAATTCGTTTCACAAAGAAATGTTTATATCCCAAAACATTTGTATCTCCGTCTGAAACCGCATATAGAGTCAGCCTTACTTTTCCCGGTCGCTGCGGAATCAGCAAATACAAACCAGCGCTATCGGCAAATATTTCACCGTTAGTACATTCAATATGAATTGTGTCTGAATCGGAATAAATGCCTGAGGATATTTTCAGATAGTTATCGATACCACTGTACAAATGTCCGCCCCGGGAAGTAAGTATGGTAAAATCAACGTTTTGTAATTCATTGCCATACCTGTACTGCGCATCTGTCCTGTTTGTCAAAACAATCAGGAATACAAAAAACAGCCGCAGAAAACAATTATACTTCATACTGAATGATAATACCAGGGCATTCACATCTTATCACTGCTGACAAATGCCGGAAACGGGTAAAAACCACGATCGAAATTCATGAAACAAATAAATACAAACAAAATATTCCTGAAAGGATTCTATTATCAGCAGTTTTTTGCCTCTGTTAGCACCAAAGGTAATTTACATTTGTGCCTTTCAGGCTTGGCAGTATAAAGTAAATACCCTATTTGTATTGCAATAATTTTTGATTTTCAATTAGTTACATTATATAATTTTAGTATCCTGTGTACCGGTTCATAGGTTTTTTCCTGAAATACCTTTGTGACAAGTTCTGATTTATTACTCATTCATTGATCATAAATAACTCATGCATTCAATTCTTTTGTAGAGAGCAATCCGCATGCTGCCATAATATCTTCTCCCCTGGAAACCCTTACAGTGGCAGTTATGCCTTTTTCATCCAATTTGTCCCTGAATCGATGCACTGAAATTTCGTCTGTACTTTTTAGATCAGTACCCGGTATTTCATGAAATCTCATAAGGTTAATTTTGCATCTCAGGCCATTTAACAGACGGGCAATCTGATTAATATGTTTCTGAGTATCATTGATGTCTTTAAATAATATGTATTCGAATGATAATCTTCTGTGTCTGTCAAATTTATTGGCTTTTAATGTTTTAACTACTTTATCAATGGGATATTTTTTTTGCACAGGGATGAGCATTTCTCTTTCATCGTCAAATGGACTGTGCAAACTAATCGCCAGATTGCAACGACTTTTTTCAAGAAATTTTTTTATTCCCGGCAGCAATCCAACAGTTGAAACAGTGATTTTTCTGGGACTGATAGCCAGTCCATAATCTGAAGTAAGGATTTCAAGGGATTTCAGAACTGCTTCTGTATTATCAAAGGGTTCACCCATACCCATAAATACAAGGTTAGTGATCAATTCTTTTTCAGGTATTGCGATCACCTGATTAAGGATTTCCGCTACAGATAATTGTCCCTGATACCCTTGTTTTCCCGTCAAACAAAACATACAAGACAATTTGCATCCGATTTGCGAAGATATACAGAGCGTATGCCTCTTTTTTTCAGGTATATATGCCGTTTCAATAAATCTTTCCCCTGCAGCAGGGAACAGGTATTTTTTTGTACCATCCTTTGATATTGTAACTTTTGAATAGGAGATTATACCTGTTTCAAAATTCTGTTTAAGCAATTCCCTACCCTGTTTGGAAAGATTTGTCATCTCATCAAAAGTGCGGGCACCCCGCCTGTAGATCCACAAAGCGATTTCGCGGGCTGTAAATTTTGGTAACTGAAGGTGGACCGTCGCTGTCTGTATCTCAGCAGGGGTCATGCCCAACAGTATCTTCTTTGTTTGTGTCACCCTGTAAATAGTTCGAAATCGTAATCAATGAAAATAAAAAAGAATAATTGCAGCAAATTGCTTTCATCAATGCAAAGATAATACTTAATTACCAGAGCGTGGAAAAACAAAGGGGTTGTCTCAAAAGGTAAATATTTTAAGATAGCCACGAAGTCCCTAAGACTCAAAGAATTCACAAAACTCTGATATTCAATT